>NZ_JBHXTO010000043.1:0-64245 GCF_042677425.1 Streptomyces sp. NPDC127119
CCGGTCTTCCCCACCCCAACCCCCAACGCCACCGGCCGGGGGGCCCCCGCGCCAACCCGCCGCCCACCGGCCGTGTGCGTCCGGTGTTGTCAAGGGCGCCTCGACAGCACGGGTTCGGCGTCCGGAGGCACCGGCGCACGGTCCGCCGGCTCCTCGATCGGCGTGTCGGCGAGCAGGCCTCCACGGCCCCAGTGATCCTGCTCGACATCCCGTACGAGCACGGTCACGACGTCTCTCGGGCATCCCGCGATCCGGGCCACCGTCGTGGTCAACTCGTCCACGAGATCGGCTCGTTTCTGTCGGTCGTTGCCCTTCCACCAGTCCACGGTCACCACAGGCACGGTCTTCTCCTCGTTCGTCGGGTGTGTCGAAGGATTGATCGGGAGTTTTCTCAGGGGTGCTGGAGCCCCTCGGCCACCGGGAACTGGTCGAATCTGCGCGCCAGTTCCTCCAGCATCCCGGGGGTCGGTTCGGGCGAGGAGTTCAGCAGGTCGCCCAGTTCGCGGAAGTACCTCTCCCGGCCGCCGTCCGGGGTGAACATCACCAGCAGGGTGGCGGGATCGGCGCCGGGGTTGCCGAACGCGTGGCCGGTGCCGGGCGGCACCATCATGAACGTGCCGGGACCGGCCACGCGCCGCTCCGCGCCCAGGGTGAGCAGGACGTCGCCGCTCGCCACGTAGAACATCTCGGTGAGTTCGTTGTGGAAGTGCAGGGGGGCTCCGGGTGCGCGGGGCGGGAGCCGGTGTTCGGTGAGACCGAAGCGGCCGGCCGTGTCGTCCCCGGTGACGAGGAAGGAGACGGGGGTGCCGCCGACGACGGTGGTGGGACCGGCTCCGGGCTCGATCACTCGGGGGAGCGTCACCGCTCGCCCCCGGCATCCGCCCGGACGGCCGCCGTACGGGGCGACAGGGTCCGCAGTGCCACCGCGGCGGCCACCAGGGCGAGGACGGCGGTCAGCGCGTACGCCCGGCCGAACGCCTCGCCCGCGGGCGCGTCACCCAGTACGAGGACCAGTACGGCCAGTCCCATGGCGCCGCCCGTGTACTGCGTCGTCGTCAGGACGGCGGACGCCGTGCCCTGTTCGCTGTCGGGCACGTCCTTGGTGCCCGCGATGTACATCCCCGCGAAGGCCATGCCCTGGCCCAGCCCGCTGACCAGCAGTCCCGGCAGTACGGCGGTCCAGTAGTGCGAGCCGCCCGTCCCGAGGCCCAGCAGGGCGAGGCCCGCCGCGCCGACCGTGAATCCGGTGGCGAGGGTGCGTCGGATGCCCCAGGACCCGGCGAGCTGCCCGGTGACGAGGTTGCCCGCCACCACGCTCAGCGCCAGCGGCAGGAAGGCGATACCGGCACCGAGCGGACCGTAGCCCCACACGTCCTGGAGGAAGAGGGTGATCAGGAAGAACTCGGCGCCGACGCTCGCCATGTAGAGCGCCGACATCGTGCTCGCACCGGCCAGCGAGCGGACCCGCAGCAGGGCCGGCGGGATGAGCGGGGTGGCGGCCGGACGCCGGTCGTACGCCGACCAGGCCGTGCCCAGGGCGACGGCCGCGGCCAGGCAGCCCAGGCAGGACGCGGAGGCCCAGCCGTCGACCGCGGCCTGGGTGAGCGCCGCCACCAGGAAGAGCACGGCGCCGGTGAACAGGGCGGCGCCGGGGATGTTGAGGTGCCTGACCGAGGCCTTGGTCCGCGCCCCGGCCGGCAGGACCCGCAGCGCGAGGACGACGGTGAGCGCGATGAGCGGCACGTTCACGAAGAACACCCACCGCCAGGAGAGCGCGGCGGTCAGCACCCCGCCGATCAGCACACCGGCCGCGAGTCCCACCGCGCCGATCGCGCCCCAGATCGCGAGCGCCCGGGAACGGACGGGACCTGCCGGGAACGCGGCACCGATCAGGGCCAGCATGGCCGGGGTCAGGGCGGCGGCACCGATGCCCTGCGCGGCACGCGAGGTGACCAGCAGCCACTGATCGCCGGCCAGTCCGGCCGCGAGCGAGCCGAGACCGAACAGGGCCAGCGCGCCGAGGAAGAGCCGGCGCGGCCCGGTCAGGTCGGCGGCCCGGCCCCCGACCACGAGGAAACTGGCGAAGAAGACGGCGTACGCCGACACGACCCACTGGAGTCGTTCCGGGGCGAGGCCCAGGCCCGATCCGATGCTGGGCAGTGCCACGTAGATGATCGAGTAGTCGAGTGCCACCAGGAACTGGGCGATGGACAGGGCGAGCAGCGCGGCCACCATACGGCCGGTGAACCGGGTGGACGCGGGAGGGGGAGCGGGGGAGGCGGGGGAAGGAGAAGGGGCGGACGGTTGGGGGGAGGTCCGGGGGGTCTGGGCGGTGGTCATGACAGGGCTCCGGTCGGTTCCGGGCTGGTCCCGGTGAGGGCTCGGTCGGCGACGCGGGTCGTCGCCGGGGTCGTGACACGGGCGGTGAGCGGTGTTCCGTGCAGGAGCACGTCGATCACCGAGGGGAAGTCGGCGACGACGTGGTCGGCGCCGGCGGCCTGAAGCGCCTCGGCGGTGTCGACGCCGTGGGAGACGGCCACGGTCCGCAGGTCCGCGGCGCGGGCCATCGCCATGTCGGTGACGGTGTCGCCGACGTACCAGGACCGCGAGGCCCGTGCGCGGAGGTCGGCCAGGGCGCGCAGCGCCATGTCGGGGTGGGGCTTGCCGCGTTCGACCATGTTGTGGCAGATGACGGTGTCGAACCGGTTGAGGATGCCGGTGGCGTCCAGCAGCGCGTGGGCACTGGCGTAGATCTTGGAGGTGGCGATGCCGAGCGGAATCCGCGCCGACCGCAGCCGGTCCAGCCCTTCGACGACTCCCGGCAGCAGGAGTTCCGGCCCCCGGCTGAGGACGTCCGTGGTGAAGCGGCGGCGGTAGCGGGCGGCGGCCTCGGCGGTCACGGTGTCGTGGACGCACGTGCCCAACAGCCCCGCGAGAGAGGCCTCCAGGGGTTTTCCGACCGTGGCCAGCACGTCCGCGTGCGAGGGATCGGCGCCGAGACCGCGCACCACGTCGCCGATCAGTTCCGCGATGGCGGACGGGGTGTCGGCGAGAGTGCCGTCGATGTCGAAGACGAACGCGGTGGTCATGCCGCGGCCACCTGTCCGACGGGCTCGGCGGTGGCGGCGTACGCGACCGCGAGGTGCCCGGCGAGCCGGGCGGTACTGATCAGGACCTCGCGGTTGGCGGCGGCCGAACGGCCCTCCGTGGCCCGCGAGACGGCCTTCATCAGGTACGGGGTCGCGGCGGGACCGCGCACCCCGTCGTCCTCGGCGGCGCGCAGTGCCTCCTGGATGACCCCTTCCATGAGGTCGCTGTCCAGGGCGTGTTCCTCGTCGATGGGCGCGGTGATCAGGGCGCCGCCGGGCAGTCCGGCCGCCCAGTGCATCCGTACCGCGCGGGCGATGTCGCCCGGGTCGTCGATCCGCTGGGGGACGCGCAGTCCGCTGGAACGGCAGTAGAAGGCGGGGAAGTGGTCGAAGCGGTAGCCGATCACCGGCACCCCGAGCGTCTCCAGGTACTCCAGGGTCAGGCCCAGGTCCAGGATGCTCTTCGCGCCGGCACAGACCACGGCCACCTTGCTCCGCGTGAACTGCACGAGGTCGGCGGAGACGTCGAAGCTCTCGCCCGCACCGCGGTGGACTCCGCCGATGCCCGCCGTGGAGAAGAACGGGATGCCCGCGAGATCCGCGGCGACGATCGACGAGGCCACCGTGGTGGCACCCAGGCCGCCACCGGCCAGTACGACACCGACATCCCTGCTGGACACCTTGGGCACATCGGTACCGACCGCGAAGCGTTCCATGTCGTCGGGGGACATGCCCACGGTGAACCGGCCGCCGTCCAGCCCGACGGTCGCCGGGACGGCACCCGACTCCCGGACCGCCTTCTCGATGGCGAGCGCGGTCTCCACGTTGCCCGGATAGGGCAGTCCATGGGCGATCACCGTTGATTCCAGGGCGACAACGGGCCGGTTCTCGGCCAGCGCGTCACCTACTTCCTCACTTGTACGCAGCAATGGGTGCACGAGGGGTCTCCTGAACGATTCGTCGTACGAGGTCGGGGAGCGGAGGCGGTGCGTGCGACTCGGTCGGCGCGGGAGTGTGCTGCTCTCCGGGTCACCAGGACTGTCCCGAACCCCGTTCCCGTTCCGTTCCCACCCCGCGCTCGCCCGGCTCCCGCGTTGTCAGTGCCGGGCGCTTGAATGGCCCCATGAACCTCCACGACGTCGCGCTGCGGCTGCCGGACACCGCTGAAGTCCTCGACCGCTGCGCCTCGTTGGCGGTCCTGCACGCGATCCTCGAACCGGACCCCGTCCGCCGGGGCTGCATCCTCACCGCTGCCCAGGAGGGGTCGCAGACCGCACGACTGCGGCATCCGGACGGCAGATGGCTGAGCGTCGGCTTCTCCGGGGCCGGGGCCGGGGCCTGGGCCGAGGGCGGCGGGGCGCTGCTGCACTGGCACCAGGAGCCGGGGCAGGGGCGGCCGGGAGCGCTGGACGACGTCCCCAAGTCGCTGTGGCGGATCCTGGAGGACGTCTCGTGCGACTGCCTGGACGATCCGCGGCTGATGGCCGCCGCGATCTGGCGGGAGCCGGGCGACGACAACTGGCGCGCGACCGACGACTCGGCCCCGGGGGCCGCTCCGTCCCTGCTGCGCTGCCTGACGGGCCGTTCCCCCGAGCGTGCGCGCCGGTTCGCGTTCAAGCACTACGGCACGCGCGCGGGTCGCGAGGCGGTCCACCACCTGATGGCCCCGCGGACGGATCGCGGGCGAGACCGCGCCACGGATGTCGCACCGGGCCTCGGCGCGTCGGCCGATACGCCGAGCGCGGCGCCGACCGCAGCGCCTGCCGCAGGATTTGTGGGGCGGGCGCTGTCGTCGGTCGAGCGTCTGCCGTCGGCGGCCACGTACCGGCGGAGCAGCGAGCTGTTCCGCCGCCGTGACGCCTCCGGGCTGATCACCACCGCGGCCTTCCGGCACCGGGCCGGCCGCGACCAGCAGCACTTCACGGACCTCGCCGCCGAGGTCGACGGCGACATGGTGGCGATCGGCGGCGGCGCGACCGCCGTGGAATCACCGCAGGGCGCGCTGCTGACCGCCTCGTACCCGGCGGACGACGGATCGGCCTGGCTGGCGTCGTCCAAGGACCACAACGTCCCGCAGCCGCACCGGCTGACCGCCTTCGCGATCGGCATGCGGATCGACGGAGTCAGCCGTGAGCGGCTGGCCGGGGAACTGCTGACCGTCGTCAGGACCCGGAGCGAGCGCGCGGCGCACCCGTTCGCCTCCGCCCGGGTCCCGGCGGGCCACACGCTGATCGGCGGGGGTTTCCGCGTCAACTGGCGCGATCCCAGGGGCGGTCACACCGAGGGGAACCTCGCCACCGCTTCCTACCCGCGGGCGGGAGGCGCCTGGACCGCGCGCTCCAAGGACCACCGGGTCTCCAGCCCGTGCACCATCGACGCGTACGCGGTCTGCCTGAAGTCCTCTTTCGTGGTCGACGGCGTCCGGTACACCGTCGATGCCTGGACGGACTTCGCCGAGAACGACGGCGGTCCGGTGCCGCATCCGTCCGCCGCGCTGTCGCTCCGCGCGACCGGACACGTGCTGACCGGCATCGGCGCCGAAGCGCTCCCCACCGAACCGGGCTCGCTGCTGTGGCAGTTGGAACCCACGGCGGACGGTACGAGCCCGGGTGTCAGGTCAGGATCGAAGGATCACGTGGAATGGTCCCCGGACACGCTCTGCGCGTGGGTGCTGGCCGTCCGCCTGATACGAAGCTGATGTCGGAGTTGCTGTCGGAGCTGACGGGCAGGGAGTGCGCGGGCTGAGCCGTCACTTGCCGAACAGGCCGGACACGATGTCCGTGATGCCGTCGAGGAGACCGCCGGAGGACGTCTCGGTCGGCGAGGGCTCGGCCGGGGTGTCCGGGGGAGTGGAGTCGGCCGTACCGGGAGCCGTGGTCGGCTCCTGGGCCGAGTCGGGCGACGCCGTCCGGCTGGGCTGCACGGCGACCGCTTCCTCCTCGTCGGCGGGCACCGCCCCGGTGTTGCCCGCCTTCGAGGTCGCGCCGGCCGCGGACGGCTCGTCGGCAGAGGTGGTCGAGCCCTTCTCGGCCGACGGAGAACCGCCCATCGCCTCCGGGGCCGTGTCCTTCGACGGCTGCCGGATCGGTGACCCCGCGGCGGTGGAGGAGGGACTGTCGGCGGTCGGTGCGCCGGACTTCGGCGACTTCGACTGCTCGACCTCGTCCACGCTCTGGTTCTGGCTGCTGCCGCCGAGCACGCCGGGTATCTGGAGCCAGGGAGCGGTGGAGTTGCCGTCGGCGATCGCGACGCCCAGGGTGGCGGCGGAGCACACGCACCCGGCTGCCACGAGCCAGCCCATCCGGCGCATCCGGCTGGCCCGCCGGCCGCTGGGATCGACGAATATCGGCGCGGACTCCAAGGAGTCGGACCGGCTTTCCGCGCCGCGGTCCACGACGTCCGTACTCTGCTCCGGGCGTATGTGCCCTTCCCCGCCCGCCTTGCTTGTCATGCAACTGCCCTTTCACCGTGCTGTGGTTCGTGTGTGAGCCGAGTGTTGCCGGCCTGCGGGGGTGATCCGTTGCCACTGCGGTGCACGGATTGGTCCAAAGAGGAAAAGTTTTGTCCGACTCGATCGTCACGACGGGACGGCCACGCATCCGTCGACGACCGCCGCTTCGGCCGGTTGCCCGGCTCCGGCGGGATCGCCGCGCTGGTGACACGGACACGGACACGGACACGGGCACAGACGCAGACGCCCCCCGGTGCCTCGGCGGTAGCGCGCATCAGCCACTGAGCCACCGCGGGCCGCAGGGAACGCGGAACACCCAGACCGAAGAGCCCGAAGACCTCGCCGCCCGCCGCCGCGGAGCCACCCGCGTCCGCCGCGCTCCGGGCGAAACGCTCGGCTGCGCTGCGCTGCGCTGTCCGGTCCACCGCCCGGCCCGCGCACGCACGCACCAGCCCGCCGCAGACGCTTCAGGCAGGGTGCACCGACCCCACGACGGCCCCGATTCCACGGCGCCCCCCCCGCTCCTCGGCGACCGTACCCGCCGCCGCACCGCCACTCCTCCGCCCCCTCCCGCGATTCCTCGCCGAATCCCCCATTGACACGTTCGGCTAATCGCATTAGCTTTTGGCTAACAACCTTAGCCAAGCGGTCGGCGGCAACAGTCGGCCCATACGATCCGGGAGATGTCATGACCGAGTACCTCACCGTCGACGGCGGCACCATCGCTTACGAGGCGGCCGGATCCGGCCCGCTGATCGTCCTCGCGCACGGCATGGGCGACAGCCGCGCCGCCTACCGCGCGCTGATCCCGCCGCTGGTGGCGGCGGGCCACCGCGTCGCCGCCGTCGACCTGCGCGGCTGCGGCGAATCCAGTACCGACTGGCCCGCCTGGAGCCGTACCGCGATCGCCGGCGACCTGCTGGCCCTGATCCGCCACCTCGGCGGCCCGGCCGTGCTCGTCGGCCACTCGATCTCCGGCGGCGCCGCCACCATCGCCGCGGCGCAGGAGCCCTCGCTGGTCACCGCGGTCGTCGAGCTGGCGCCGTTCACCCGCAAGCAGTCGATCAGCCTCGGCGGCATACGCCTCAAGCGCTACCGGCAGGGCATGTTCCGGCTGCTCGGCACCGGCGTGTTCGGCAGCGTCGGCCAGTGGCGCGCCTACCTCGACGTGGCCTACCCCGGCACGAAGCCCGCCCATTGGGCCGAGCGGCTCGGCCGTATCGACTCCCTGATGCGTGAGCCGGGCCGGATGAAGGCCATGCAGGCCATGGGCCGCAGCGCCCCGACCGACGCGGGCGCGCAGCTCGGCAACGTCCGCTGCCCGGTCCTGGTCGTGATGGGCACCCTCGACCCCGACTGGGTCGACCCGCACGCCGAGGGTTCGGCGATCATCGGTGACCTGCCGGCCGGCCTCGGTCGCCTTGAGATGATCGAGGGCGCCGGACACTACCCCCACGACCAGTTCCCCGACGAGGTCCTCTCGCTCGTGCTCGGCTTCCTCCGGTCGGACGCCGCCCGTGCCTAGGGCGGGCCTGGACCCGGCGGCCGTGGTCGCGGCGGGGGCCGCCCTCGCCGACGAGGTGGGCTTCACCCGGCTGACGATGGGACTGCTGGCGGAGCGGCTCGGCGTGCGTACGCCGTCCCTGTACAAGCACGTGGGCGGCCAGGACGACCTCAACCGGCGCATCGCGGCCCTCGCGGTGAGCGAGGCCGCCGACGCCGTCGGCGGGGCGGTCCAGGGGTACGCGGGCCGCGACGCCCTGGGAGCCGCGGCCCGTGCCTTCCGCGCCTTCGTCCTGGAGCACCCCGGCCGGTACGCGGCGACGATCGGCGTGGAACCGACCGGCCGGGACGATCCGATGGCCGTCGCGGGCCGACGGCTGCTCGCCGCGTTCAAGGCGGTCCTGCGCGGCTACGAGATCGCGGAGCCCGACATGGACCACGCCCTGCGCATGCTCCGCAGCCTCTGCCACGGGTTCGCCACACTGCAGGCGGGGGGCGGTTTCCAGTGGAGCGCCGACATCGACGAGAGCTTCGAGTGGCTGATCGACTTCGCCGACCGGGGTCTGCGCGCGGTCTGAGAGCGCCCGGTCCGGACGCGCGCGGTCCGAACACGCGCCGTCAGTTCTTCCGGCCCGTCCCGCTGAGCGAGGCCCGCTGCCGTGCGGCGCGCACCGCCGAGGACAGCGCGGCGATGTCGTAGGCGCCGTGGTGACGGCGGCCGTTGACGAAGAACGTGGGGGTGCCCGACACCCCGCTGAGGTCGGCGGACTCCACGTCCGCGGCGACCCTGGCGGCCCCCGTACCGGCCCGGAGGTCGGCACGGAAGCGGTCCGTGTCGAGGCCGATCTCCCCGGCGTAGCGCAGCAGGTCCTTCGGCAGCAGATCCCCTTGATGCCGCATCAGCTGCTCGTGCATCTCCCAGTAGCTGCCCTGCCGGTGGGCGGCCTCGGCGGCCTCCGCCGCGAGCTGCGCACCCGGGTGCACGTCCGGCAGCGGCAGATGCCGCCACACGTACCGTACGTCGCCGAAGTCGGCGAGCAGCTCGCGCACCACGGGCTCGGCCAGCCCGCAGTAGGGGCACTCGAAGTCCCCGTACTCCAGGAGTGTCACGGGTGCGTCCCGGGGGCCTCGCACGTGGTCGCGGTCCATGTCGACGGGGTCGCTGAGGTCGACGATGGTCTGCCCGGTGCCCAGCAGGGCGCGGGCCCTGGACTGCGCGGACAGGGCGCCGGTCACCGCGGTGACCAGCCAGGCGAGGAGGAACGAGCAGAGCACGGCGCCCAGGATGCCGATCTTCGCCTGCTCCAGCCGGTCGCCGTCGAAGGCGAGGGTGGCGATCAGCAGGGACACCGTGAAGCCCACCCCGGCCAGCGTGCCGCCCGCGGAGATGGCGCCCCAGCCGACCGGCGGATGCAGGCGCCCCTTGCTGAGCCGCGTGGTGAGCCAGGTCGCGCCGATGATGCCGACCGGCTTGCCGAGCACATAACCGAGGAGGATGCCGAGGGTGACCGGTGAGGTGAACGCTCCGGTCAGCTGGTCGGCGTTAAGGGTGATCCCGGCGTTGGCGAGGGCGAACAGCGGCACGATCACATAGCTCGTCCAGGGGTGGAGCATGCGCTGGAGCCGGTCGTTGGGGGAGAGCGTCGAGGCGATCTGGCGCCGTACGGTGCGTTCGAGTTCGGGGGTCGGCTGCTCGCGGAAGCGCCGGAACTGCCTGCTGGCCTGTTCCAGGTCGCCGCGTTCCGCCGGGCGGGCGTACGTCAGCAGTCCCATCGCGAGGCCGGTCACCACCGGGTCCACCCCCGACTTCAGCAGCGCCACCCAGATGGCGACGCCCAGGACCGCGTACAGGGAGGGGACGCGCATGCCGAGGGTGCGGCGCACCACCAGCACGACGGCGAACAGGCCCAGCGCGGTCAGCAGCGCGGGCAGGGCGATGGCTCCGCTGTACGCGAAGGCGATGACGGCCAGGGCCAGGAAGTCGTCGACGACGGCGACGGTGAGGATGAAGACCCGCAGGCTGCCGGGCAGCCGGTTCCCGAAGACGGCGAGCATGCCGAGCGCGAAGGCCGTGTCCGTGGACATGGCCGCGCCCCAGCCGTGCACGGAGTCCTCGCCCGCGTTGACCGCCAGATAGATCGCGACGGGTACGAGCATGCCGCTGAGCCCCGCGAGCAGCGGCAGGGTGATCCGCCGCCGCTCCCGCAGCTCGCCCATGTCGAACTCGCGGCGCGCCTCCAGCCCGACCACGAAGAAGAACAACGTCATCAGCCCGCTGTTCAGCCACTCGCGCAGCTCCAGGGAGACACCGCCCGAGCCGACGCGGACCGACAACTCGGTCTCCCACAGGGAGTCGTACGAACCGGCGCCGACGTTGGCCCAGACGAGGGCGGCGAGCGCGCCGGCCAGCAGGACCGCGGCACTGCCGGTCTCCGTCCGCAGGAAGGCGCGCAGGGGGCTGCGGGGGGCGGTGCCGCACAGGGTCTGCAGCGGCGGCGGTGAGGTCTCGGATGGCACGGTCACCCTCTGATTCTGACCCCACTCATGATCCGGCACCCGACGGGGGCGCGGACGGTGACGTCAGCGGCGTGCGGTCGACGACACCAGCATCGGCAGCGAGACGAAGTCGGCGAGCGCCCGCTGGCCCGCGATGTTGGCGTGCACCCCGTCGCCGGTGTCGTACGCGGGGTTGATGCTGTTGGGCTTCAGCGGGTCCTTGAGGACCTGGTCGAAGTCCATGACGCCGTCGCACGTCCCGTCGCAGAGGTTCCCCCTCTTGACGTGGGTGCCGACGGCGTGGCGGTCGAGGTTGTTCCGGTCGGTGTAGCCGGGACGCGAGGTGATCGGCGTGACGTAGACCTTGATGCCGGCGGCCCGCAGGCGCTGGAACACCTCGTCGTAGCTGCGCAGGATCAGGTCGGCGTCACAGCCGTTGGCGAGGTCGTTCGTGCCGTAGTAGTAGAGGACCCCGGTCACCCCGTGCAGGGCGAGCACATCCCGGTCCAGCCGGGCCGCCGCGTCGAGACCCCGTATGCCGGCGGGGTTGCGCGGGCAGTCGGCGGAACTGGTCGTGCCGCCGATGCCCGCGTTGGCGATCGTGAGCTGCCGGGTGCGGGGGAGTTCGGCGGTGATGCGGCGGGCGAGGTCGTCCGTCCAGCGGTGATCGGTTCCCTCGGGCGTGCAGCCGGGTCCGCAGTCGGTGCTGCCGGTCCCGTCGACCACCGAGCTGCCGTACGCGACGATCGTGCCCCTGAGCTTCGGGTTGTGCACGTCGACGGCGCTCACCAGATACGTGGAGCCGACGGTCTGCGTGTACGCGGAGCCGCTCGCCTCGGCCGTGTGGTCGCCGGAGCCGGGCGCGGTCAGGTAGTTGGAGCGGAAGGCGCCGGTGTGCCGCCCCGGCGTGACCGTGCCGGACACGGACAGGGAGACCGCGACGTCGTCCTGCGCATCGGTCCTCAGCGCCGCCGCGTCGCTCCACACCTCGCCGCCGGCCGGTACGACGACCTCGCGCCGCCCGTCGAAGGTGACGGCGAGGACATCGCCCTCGACGGACGCGTCCTGTCCGCCGCTGTGGCCGACGGTGGCGGCGTCCACGGTGAGCGGGGTCGTGCCGAAGGCGTTCTGGATCCGGACCCGCAGCGCCCCGCCGCCCTGGCCGAGATGCGTGATCATGCGAACGGACTGGTCACGCAGGGGAGTCGGGGCGAGTTCCTGCTGCGACTGCGCCCAGGAGGTGAACCAGGAGCGTCCGGCCGCCGTGGTGTCGGCGGTCACGGTGGTGTCCGGTGTGGCGGCCGTGGTCGCGGAGACCGCCGACCCCGACGCCAGGAGCGTCAGGGTCAGGGCCAGTGCGGCGCGGCGCAGGGAGGGCGTACGGAAAGGGGGCATGGGGGTCCCTTCGGTGACGTACGGTCCCGGCGCGCAGGCGGAACCGCCGGGACCACGGCGGCTCATTCCCGTACGGCCTGCCCGTGGGGTCCCTGCGTCAGACGTGACAGCCGGTACCAATTACCTTTTCAGGTAGGGGAGTTGCCCACTCGCCCGGTCCGTACCGACCGCCCGTGCCGAAGGCCCCGCGGTCACGAAACGCGGGCCACACCCGTGTAGATGCCGCTGCCGTCGGCGCCCTGCACCTTGCCCGACGCGTCCCACTCCGTCGCCGTCACCAGGCCCGGCGCCACGAGTTCGAGACCGTCGAAGAAGCGCTCCACCTCCGTGCGGGTGCGGAAACCGAGCTGGATGCCGCCCTTGGCGTACTCGGCGGTGACCTGCGCGGCCAGTTCCGGATACAGGTCGGAGGCGGCGTGCGACAGCACCAGATAGCTGCCCGGAGGCAGCGTGGCGACCAGGTCGCGGACGATGGAGTGGGCGTCCTGCTCGTCGGGGATGAAGTGCATCAGCGCGATCAGCGACAGCGCGATGGGACGGCTGAAGTCCAGGACGCGCCGGGCGTGTTCGACGATCGCCTCCGGCTGCCGCACATCGGCCTCGATGTAGTCGGTGACCCCGCCGGGACGGCTGACCAGCAGTGCCTCGGCGTGACGCAGCACGATCGGGTCGTTGTCCGTGTAGACGACCTTCGCCGTCGGCACGATGTCCTGGACGATCTGGTGGAGGTTGGGCTCGGTGGGGATGCCCGTGCCGATGTCCAGGAACTGGTCGACGCCCTGGGCGGCGAGCCAGGCCGCCGCCCGGTGCATGAACTGCCGGTTCTGACGGGCCGCGTCCTTCGCCTCGGGCGGCAGCTTCTCGCCCACCGCCTCGTCGACCGGATAGTTGTCCTTGCCGCCCAGCAGCCAGTCATAGACCCGCGCGGGGTGCGCCTTGTCGGTAACGATCTGCGAGAACCGCTGTGGGCCGGTCGACATGACAAGCAACTCCATCGCGCCAAGAACGGGTTGGATCAACTATTCGATCACGCAGGTGGAGTACATCATGTGCTCCGCGCGGGAGGGAAGCGCCGGGCGTACGAGACCACCGCCAGGGCCACCACCAACGCGCCCAGGAGCCAGCCGCCGAGCACGTCCGTCGACCAGTGCACGCCCAGCCAGATCCGGGTGAACCCCACACCGGCGACGGACACCACCGCCACGGCCACCGCGACACGCCACAGGACGCGCCCGGCGCCGTACAGGCGCAGGACCCACAGCAGCAGGCCGCACGCCACCGTGGCCGTTATGGCGTGCCCGGAGGGGAAGGCGGCGAAGTGGGCGGAGTCCACCGGGTCGGGCCAGACGGGCCGGTCGCGGTCGACCGCCGCCTTGATCCCCTGCGAGAGGAGCGCGGCGAGGAGGCTGGTGGCCGTCAGCCACAGGGCGAGCCACCAGGCGCCGTGGTGCAGCACCAGCCAGAGCACGGTGACGGCGATCAGGGCCCGCATCGTCCAGGGGTCCCACACCCAGTCGGTGAGGATGCGGAACGCCTGGGTCAGGCCGGGGTCGTCGACCGCCCAGCGGTGGGTGGTGCGGGCGATGTCGCCGTCGAGGGCCATGAGCGGGTCCCAGGAGGCCGTGACCAGGACGATCAGCAGCACGACGGGCGGAGCGAGAGCCGTGGCAACGCGCAGGGCGATCCCGGGGCCGGTCGCGTGGGGCGGCGAGTCGACGGGAGAGTGCATGCGTCGATCCTCGCCGACGGGTGGGGCGCGAGGCGAACCCGGGGGTTTCCCGCGCGTGCTGCCTGCGGCTACCCGAGCGCCCGCAGCCCCGGCCCGAAGGCCACCAGGACCGGGATCACCGGCACCAGCGCCGCCGCCGCGGTGAGCTTCAGCCGGCGGGTGGGCGGGAGACGGTCCGGGGGAGTGAGCAGCCGGTGAACCCGCTGCGGAACATGCGCGTGAGGGGTGGGGCAGGGCCCGAACACCCCTCGGTCCTCGTTGAGTTCGACCAGCGCGAGGGCGGTCGTCAGTCGGCCGAACCGCCGTGACGCCATGTCGTCGGCGGCGAGTTCCACCAGCCGGTGCATCTCGTCGCGGAACGCCGCGAACACCGGGACCTGCGGAAAGCCGCCCGCCAGCGCCGCCGAGGAGTGCAGCAGCCAGTTGTGCCGGGCGCGCGCGTGGCCCTGCTCATGGGCGAGCACGGCGTCCAGCTGCTGCCCCTTGAGGCGGCGCAACGCGGCGGTGGTGATGACGAGTTGGGGCGCGGCGCCGGGCAGCCACCAGGCATCGGGACGCTCCCCCTCCAGGACGACCAGCCGCTCACCGCCCGGCTCCTCACCGGGCAACAGCGGTGCGCGTACGAGGAGTTCGGCGCGGCGGCGCCGGCGGCGGGCCGCGGCCCGGCCGATCTCGCGGGCCAGCATGGCCGCGGTCCACACCCCGCCGAGCGCCAGCGTCACCGCCGTGGCAGCGGCCCAGGGTCCTCCGGCGAGCGCGTAGGCCTCCACGACGGCGTGCGGGGCGGGGGCGAAGAGCCGGCCGCGGACCGCCTGCCAGGCGGCGGCAGCGCTGAGCGCCATCGACAGCGCGCAGCAGAGGAGGACGGCCACCACCACGCACTGCCACGCCCACAGGGCGACCACCGGTTCGCGGTCCTGCCATTCGGCCCGCGCGAGCAGGCGCGGAGCGAGAACGGCGGCCAGGGCGCCGAGCAGCAACAGTGCTGCGGGGACCATCATGGACGCAGCCTATGAGTGCGGCGGCGCCGCCGGATACGACTGATCGAGGCAAGTGACGCAGACCACGGTTCCGTACAGCCGCGAATCCCCTCAGAGGGTGACCCGAGGGGGTGCCCGGCCGGTCGCCTCGGAGAGTGCCCTCAGAGGGGGAGGAGCATTGCCAGCATCCCGATGCCCATGGCGAGCCGGCACGCCCGCGCCAGCTCCAGCCGGTCGCCCCAGCCGGGCGCGCGGAGGTCTCCCGCCGGGCCGCCGAACGTGACGGGTACGAGCCGGGTCCCGGTCCACAGCACGTACGCCGTGAAGTACACGAGCAGCACGCCGGTCAGGACGGGAATCCCGGCATGGGTCCCGCTCGCCGTCATCGCGGCCATGTAGACCATGGCGAAGGCACCCACCAGGTGGTGCAGATGGTGGGCACTGCTCCGCGCCGCCCACAGGGCCCGCAACCCGGCCGCCCCGAACACGGCCGCGTAGACCGCCCAGGCCCAGCGCGGTGGCGCCACCACCGCCGCGGGCACGGCCATCGCGGCCATGCCGAATCCCATCAGCGCCTCGCCGCCCGCGGTGCGGCGCTGCTCCTCGACCCTGCTGCGCATCCGCAGCAGGCAGTAGGCCCCGGTCGCCGTGCACAGCGCGACGAGCAGCCAGCCGGACGACCCTGCCCCCGGTCCGTGCACCGCGCACCTCCCCGCTCGACGGTGTCGGACAGTCCGGTCGAAGTGATGCCCCGGCCGGACGGGGCGCAAGCGGCGGCAGGCGGGCGCAAGCGAGCGCAACGGCGTACATGGGGAGCGTGCGGGGGGTGCGCGCCGGGCCGGAGCTTCGACGGCCGTATATCTTTTACGAGTAAAATATCTGCTAACCTTACGGGTATGAGCAGTGTCCGACGCCGCCACCGCGCCACCCCCGTCCGCCGACTGCCCCTCGCGGGCGTCCTGCGCCTCAACCGCCCCTCCGACATCTGGTTCAAGCCCGCGCTGAGCGTGGTCGTCGCCGTCGGCGTGCCGAACCTGACACTGCTGGCGCTCGGCCGCCTGGACCTCGCCCTGTACTCCATGGCCGGCTCGCTCTGCGCGCTCTACGCCCACAACCTCCCGTACGCGGCCCGCGGCCGTGCCCTGGCCCGGGTCGTCCTCGGCATGCTCGCCTCGGTCGCGATCGCCCTGGTCACGGCGTCGCTCACGTCCTCCGCGGTCGTCCTGGTCGCGGTCGGCGCGCTGCTCGCCGCCGCGCACAAGGCGGTGAGCGATCTGACGCGGATCGGCCCGCCCGGACCGGTGATCTTCACCTTCATCAGCTCCGCCTCCCTCTTCGCGCCCCAGACGCTCGGCCAGGTCCCCGGCCACCTCGCCCTCGCCGCCGGGGCGGGCGCCTGGGCCTGGCTCGTCGGAATGGCACCGGGTCTCGTGCGCCCGCACGGCCCGGAGCGCCGGGCCACGGCCCGCGCGCTGAACGCGGCCGCCGAATATGTGGACGCGTACGGGCCGGTGTCCACGTCCGGCGTACCCGGCGAGGCCGGCCATGAGCGGGCCCGCGCCGCCGCTGCCGCCGCCGTGCACGCGGCCTGGCAGTCGCTGCTCGCCACCGGCGCGCGCCCGGAGCCCCGCCGGGCCCTCGAACAACTGGTCGTACGGGCCGAGGTCGCGCTCGCGGCCCCCGCAGACACGGACCCCGCCCGGCTGCGCTCCTGGGCGCGCGACCTGCGCGGCACGAACCCCGTACCCCGTGTGGCGTCCGGGCGGGACGCCGACGAACTGCTCGGCGTGGAGGTGGAGCTGCGGGAGGCCGGACCGGCTTCCGGAAAGGGCGGGCGGAACAGGTGGAGCGGGCTGAGGTGGTGGAGCGGCAGGCTGGGCCCCCTCCTCCCGCTCGCCCTGCGCACCGCGCTCGGGTGCGCCCTCGCCGGTTACGTGTCGCTGGCGCTCGGCGTCGGCCGCCCCTACTGGGCCCTGGTCACCGCGGCCTCGCTCTATCAGGCGAACCTCACGCTCACCTGGAGCCGGGGCGTCCAGCGCGTCGTCGGCAACCTCGTCGGCGTCCTGCTCTTCGCCGCCGTCGCCCCGCTCGCCCACCTCGGCCCCACCGCCCTGGTCCTGTGCTGCCTCGCCTTCAACTTCGGCGCGGAGGCCCTGATCACCCGCAACTACTGGCTCGGCAGCATCTGCGTGACCCCGATGGCCCTGCTGATCACCGAGTTCACGGGCTTCCAGGAGCCCGGCGGGCTGATGACGGACCGGGTCGTGGACACGCTGGTCGGCGCGGTCGTCGGTTTCGTGGCCGCGGTCGCCGTCACCAACCGGCGCGCCGGGGACCGGATCGAGGACGCTCTCGACACGCTGGAGCAGGCACGTGAGCACGCGGCACGGCTGACAGCCGCCGAGCGGTCCGCGTCCGGCCCCGGCGCCCTGGATGCCGCCCGCCGCCGTCTGGCCGCCGCGCTCGTCGAGCTGCGCGCCACGGTCGACGCGGCGGCCGGCGAATGGTGGCAGCGCGCCCTGCCGCAGGAGCGGGTGATGCTGGCGGAGCAGGCCGGACACCGTACGCTCGCGGCGACGGTACGACGGCAGGGACCGCACGTTCTGGAGGACGCAGAGGCATGACGGCAGCGAACGGTCGGAGGGCGGTCGGCGCCGGCGCCGCCGGTGGCGGGCCGCACGAGGGCGACACGGTCGCCGCGGTGGTCCGGCAGTGGCGGACGGTCCATCCCGACCTCGACACCGGGCCCATGGAGGTCATCGGCCGCATCAACCGGTGCGCCGCGCTCCTCCAGCAGGCCGAGGACGCGCCGCTGCGGCACGCCGGACTCACCCGCCCCGAGTTCGACCTCCTCGGCGCGCTGCGCCGCACGGGCCTCGAACTGACACCGGGCGAGCTGGCCAGGGAGACCTTCTCCTCCGGCGCGGCGGTCACCAAACGGCTCAAGCAGCTGACCGAGCGCGGTCTCGTCGAGCGACGCGGCGACGCCCGCGACCGCCGCGTCGCCCACGTCCGCCTCACGGACACCGGCCGCGCCCTGGTGGACGGCATCCTCCCCGAACAGCTCGCATACGAGACAACGATCCTGTCCGGCCTACCCCCCACAGCCCAACAAACCCTGGCAACAACCCTGGGCACCCTCCTGTCCCAACTGGAGGGCCACCTGGGCACCCCACGGGCTTAGGGGCGCGGGGAACGGCGCGACAAGCCCCCACGGCCCCGCACTGTGAATCGTGCCGGCTGTCGGCTAGGCCCGGTGGACCTGTGCTGGTTCCCACCGCGGAGGGCCAGGCGCCGCTGAGGGGCGCGGGGAACGGCGCGACCGGCCCCCACCGGCCCGCACTGTGATTCGTGCCCACTGTCGGCAAGGGCCGCGGACCTGCGTTGGTTCCCACCGCGGCCGGGCAGGCGCCACAAAGGGGCGCGGGGAACTGCGCGACAAGCCCCCACCGGCCCGCACTCCAAAACGACGCCCACCCCCGAAGCCTGCGCAGTCAGCACCGCGCCACCGTGCTGGCCCGCACCACCAGCTCCGTGGCCAGCTCCACCCGGGGCGAGTCGAGAGTCTCCCCCCGGGTGAGCCGAAGGACCGTGCGGACCGCCAACTTGCCCATCTCCGCGAGCGGCTGACGGACAGTCGTGAGCGGCGGAGCCGACCAGCGGACTTCCGGAAGGTCGTCGAAACCCACCACACTCATGTCCTCCGGCACCCGCAACCCCCGCCGCCGCAACGCCTCGACGGCCCCCATCGCCATCTGGTCGCTCGCCGCGAAGAGCGCCGTGGGCGGCCGGTCGAGGTCCAGCAGGGCCGCGCACCCGGTGAACCCGGACTCGGGATAGAAGTCGCCGGGCACGATCAGCGACTCGTCGACGGCGATCCCCGCCCGGTCCAGCGCCGCACGGTAGCCGTCCAGCCGGGCCCGCGAGCAGAGCAGCCGCGGCGGCCCCGCGACGAACCCGATCCTGCGATGGCCGAGCCGCACCAGATGCTCGGTGGCGGCCATCCCGCCGGCCCAGTTGGTGACCCCCACCGTGGGCGCGTTGAGCGCGGGGGACCCCGCCGGATCGACCACCACGAGCGGCACCCCGAGCCGCCGCAACTCGTCGTGCAGGACGGGTTCCAGGACGGACGTCACCAGGATCACGCCGTCCGAGGCACGCGCCCGCAGGTTCGTCATCCACCGGCGCGCGTCCCCCGAACGCCCGTGGATCGCGGAGACGACCGTCCCGACGCCCGCGGCGTGCGCCACCTCCTCCACGCCCCGGATGATCTCCACCGCCCAGGGACTGTCGAGGTCGTCGAAGACCAGGTCGATCAGCGCGGCCCGCACCCGCGCCCCGGGCGGCCGTCGGCGGTAGCCGTGCAGATGCAGCAGGTCCTCCACCCGCGCACGCGTGCCCGGCGCCACGTCCGACCGGCCGTTGACCACCCGCGACACGGTCGGTACGGAGACCCCGGCCTCCCGGGCGATCTCCGTGATCGTGACCTTGCCCCGCCCCTCCCGAGCCCCGCCGTCCCCGGCGCCCCCGGTGTCCTCCTCGGTCAACTGCCCCACCTCCGTTGACGGTCACCCCGTACGCCTCTACCGTTCCGGACGCACTCTCGAAACTTTGCAGAGGTCTTCCGGAAATTCCGGAAGCGACGTGAAGCCATCATGAGAGGGACGTCCATGAAGCCCCAGAGCTTACGGAGAGCCGCGTCCGCGTTCCTGGCCGCGGCCTCGCTCGTGATCGGGGGAGCCACCTCCGGTCACGCCGCCGGCCCGGAACCGGCCGCCACGGAACGGCGGGCCGCCGCCGAGCCCGTACTGCGGGACCTCGCCGCCGCACAGGGCATCTACTACGGGACGGCCGTCACGGCCTCCAAGCTCAATGGCACCTACGGCACGATCACCGGCGAACAGTTCGACTCCATCACGCCGGGCAACGAGATGAAGTGGGGCTCGGTCGAGGCGACCCGGGGCAGCTTCACCTGGTCCGGCGCCGACGCCGTGGTCGCCTTCGCGGAGGCGCACGCCCAGAAGGTCCGCGGCCACACCCTGGTCTGGCACAGCCAACTGCCCGGCTGGGTCAGCAACGGCACCTGGACCGCCGACACCCTGCGGACCGTGATGACCGACCACATCGCCACCGAGGCCGGCCGCTACAAGGGCCGTATCGACCACTGGGACGTCGTCAACGAGCCGTTCAACGAGGACGGTACGCGCAGGCAGTCGGTCTTCCAGACGGCGATCGGCGACTCGTACATCGCCGACGCGCTGCGGGCGGCCCGCACCGCCGACCCGGCCGCGAAGCTGTATCTCAACGACTACAACGTCGAGGGCGTCAACGCGAAGAGCACCGCCCTCTACAACCTGGTCAAGTCCCTCAAGGAGCAGGGCGTCCCGATCGACGGCGTGGGACTGCAGGCCCACCTGATCCTCGGCCAGGTGCCGTCCACGCTCCAGGCCAACATCCAGCGCTTCGCCGACCTCGGCGTGGACGTCGCGATCACCGAACTCGACATCCGGATGACCGTCCCGCCCACGACCGCCCAACTCGCCCAGCAGAAGGCCGAGTACAAGGCGGTCACCGCCGCCTGTGTCGCCGTGGCGCGCTGCGAGGGCGTCACCGTCTGGGGCTTCACCGACTCCGACTCGTGGATCCCGGACGTGTTCACCGGATACGGCGCGGCGACCCCGTACGACGAGAACTTCCAGCCCAAGCCCGCCTATTACGGCATCGCCGAGGCGCTCGGCTGGGTCGACGACGGCACGCCCGAGCCGGTGGGCGCCTGCGCGGTCACCTACGCCGTGCAGAGCCAGTGGAACACCGGCTTCACCGCGCAGGTGACGGTCAGGAACACGAGTACCACCGCCGTCAACGGCTGGCAGCTGGCGTGGACCTGGCCCGCCGGGCAGAGCGTGACGCAGGCGTGGAACGCGACCGTCACCCAGTCCGGCCCGGCCGTCACCGCCGCCAACGCGAGCTACAACGCGGCCATCGCGCCGGGCGCGGCCGTCACGTTCGGCTTCAACGGCTCCTGGTCCGGCGGCAACACCGCACCCACGGCCTTCACCCTGAACGGGACGGCCTGCACCACGTAAGGGGCTCCGCGCCAGGATCGCCGGTTGTCAGCCGGGGCGCCGGACCGAGGACGGGGGCCTGCACCAAGGGCAGGGGGGCCTACGCGGACGTCGGCTCCGTCCCGCGCAGGGGGCGGAGCACCAGCGGCGTCGCGTTCGGCGCCGCGCTCGCCTGGGCCTCCAGGCCGTACGAGTCCCACCACTCGGAGTTGCCGTCCTCGATACAGCGCAGCAGCACCCCTTCGCGCAGCGCCCAGGGGCAGATGGTCACCTCGTCGATGCCCATCAGCTTCATCGTGGTGTGCGCGACGATCGCCCCGGCCAGGGACTGCCCCGAGCGCGCGAGGGAGATACCGGGCAGGAGCGCGCGCTCCGCGGTCGGCAGCGCCGCCAGCTGCTCCACGGCCCTGCCCAGGTCGGAGCGGGTCATGGTCCGGGTGGTGAAGGGCCCGGACCGGCCCGGGGCCGCGCCGCACAGCCGGCCCAGCTGCTGGAACGTCCGCGAGGTGACGACCGCCGTCCGCGGTGCCTCCCACCGGATACGGGCCGCGACATCGCGCAGCTGATGGCGTACGTGCCGGCGCAGCAGCTTGATCCGGTGCGGCGACGGCGGGTCCTGGCCGCGGAAGAACTCACGGGTCAGCCGGTTGGCGCCCAGTGGCAGCGCGATGGCGAAGTCGGGCAGCCTGCTCCGCCCGAAGGCCACCTCGAACGAACCGCCCCCGATGTCCAGCAGGGCCAGCGGCCCGGCGCGCCAGCCCATCCAGCGCCGGGCGGCCAGGAAGGTCAGCTCGGCCTCCACCTCGCCGGGCAGCACATGCAGCGGCACCCCCGCCTCCGCGGCGATCCGGCCGAGGATCTCGTCGCGGTTCGGGGCGTCCCGCACGATCGCGGTGGCGAACGCGAACGGCTGGCCCACCCCCCACCGCCTGCCCTCCGCGCGGGTCTCCTTCACCGCTTCCACCAGCCGGTCCACCTGTTCCGCGGGCAGATGGCCGCCCCGTTCCACATGGGCGGAGAGGCGCAGCTGACGCTTGGCGGTGTGCACGGGAAGCGGAACTGCGCCATCCGTTTCCGCGATGACAAGCCGCACCGTGTTCGAGCCGACGTCGAGTACACCCATTCGCATCCCTTCCCCGTACCCCCGGCGGCCTCCGGCACACCGCGACACGCGCACTGATCACGCCCTGTCCGGGTTGTTCTGCGCAGGTACTCGTACCTTCATGGAGGGCTTCGGCAGGGTCGCGGCGATCCCGCACGAGGTCGTGGCCGGTACGGCGCCCTTCGTCATGGGACCCCTTGTGGTGGTCGCCGCCGTGGCGCGGGCGCACGAGCAGTTCCGCTGGTCGCCGGGCGGCCGGCCGGTCAACTCCGAACTTCCGGGCCCGGCGGCCTTCGACACGGCGACCCGGTTCGTGACGCCCGAGGACGTGGCGCGGAACGTTCCCTGCGGCGACGACGTGGACGCCTTCGCCGAGGCGGGCTTCACCGAGGTCGCCCTCGTCCAGATCGGGGGAGACCACCGGTTCCCCTTCCTGGGCTGGGCCGAGGAGAAGCTGCTGCCCGCGCTGAAGGACCTGCGAGCGTCGAAGCGGAGGGAACCCCATGGCCATCGCCACGTACGGCCTCGTAGCACTCGACTGCCCGGATCCGCCCGCGCCGGCGGAGCTCTACGCGGGCGTCCGCCGTCGGCCGCCGTCGGCCGCCGTCGGCCGTGCCCGCCGTGCCCGCCGGGTCACCGTGCCCGGTCCCTCACGGCCGGTACCGCAGCGGATGGTCCGACGGCACCTCCACCACCGCGATCCGCGTGCCGTCCGGGTCCCTGAGCCACATCTCGACCAGCCCCCACGGCTCCTTCACCGGCGGCCGGTCCACCTCGACCCCCGCGGCCACGAGTTCCTCGTACGCCGCCGTCACGTCGGCCACCTGCAGCCACAGCCTGACGGCGGGGGAGGGCGGTTCGGCGGAGCGGCCCGAGACTTCGAGGAAGCCGCCGCCGAGGAAGTAGACGGTGCCGCGCTCGGGGCCCGTGCCGAACTCGCGGTAGACGGGCAGCCCCAGCTGCTCGCCGTAGAAGGCACGGGAGCGCTCGGGATCGGCGGGGCGGAGCAGGGTCCGGCTGCTCAGTACATGCACCATGCGTCCCGAGCGTAATGGGGGTGAACGGGAGCGTTACCCTCGTCCATGGCCGCGCCGCGCCCGAGATCGGAGAACCGCTCCATGCCCACCGCTCCCGACGGACTTACCTTCCGCGACGCCGTCGACACCGACGTGGACGCCCTGGTCGCACTGATCGAGTCCGCCTACCGGGGGGACTCCAGCCGGACCGGCTGGACCACCGAGGCGGACATCCTGGAAGGGCAGCGGACGGACCCGGAGGGCGTCCTCGCGGTCATCAAGTCGCCCGACAGCCGGCTGCTGACCGTCGAGCGCGACGACACGGTGGTCGCGTGCTGCCAGCTCGAACACCGGGGTGCGCACGCCTACTTCGGCATGTTCGCGGTCAGCCCCGCACTCCAGGGGGCGGGCCTGGGCAAGGTGATCATCGCCGAGGCGGAGCGGCTGGCACGCGAGACCTGGGACGCGAAGGAGATGCACATGACCGTGATCTCCGTACGCGAGGACCTCATCGCCTGGTACGAGCGACGCGGCTACCGCCGTACGGGAGAGATGACTCCCTTCCCGTACGGCGACGAGCGGTTCGGCCTGCCGCAGCGCGACGACCTGCAGTTCGAGCTCCTGACGAAGCCGCTCGCATAATCGTTACGCCGCCGATCGGCCCGTCGGCGGCGGCTATGCCGTGAAGCGGCCGGTGCGCTTGATCTCCGGGTAGTCGGTGGTCGCGCCGTCCAGCTCCAGGGCGCGCACCAGCCGCAGATGGTCCTGGGTGTTCACGACCCAGCCGATGATCCGCAGGTCCGCCTTGCGCGCCCGCTCGACGACCTCCAGGGTCAGCCGCCGGATGTTGAGCACCAGGGTCGTGGCGCCGACCGCGGTCGCGCGCTCGACGACGTCGATGCCGTAGCGGCTGGCGACCAGCGCCGTACGGACGCCCGGCACGAGCCGTGCGATCTCGGCGACCGCCTCGTCGTGGAAGGACAGCACCTCGACCCGGCCGACCAGGTCGCGCCGGTTCATCACCTCGGCGAGGGCGCGGGCCGCGGCCACGTCCTTGATCTCGGCCTGGAGCGGGGCCGTGACGGCGTCCAGGACCTCCTCGAACACCGGCACGCGCTCCCCGCGTCCCGCGTCCAGCACCCGCAGCTCGGCGAGGGTCTTCTCGGCGATCGGACCCGAACCGTCGGTCGTACGGTCCACGTCGGCGTCGTGCATGACGACGAGCGCGCCGTCCTTGCTCAGATGCAGATCCAGCTCGATCAGGTCGAGGCCCGCCTGCTGGGCGGCGGTGAAGGAACGAAGGGTGTTCTCCGGTTCGACACCCATGATCCCGCGATGACCGATGGTGAGGAAGTTCAAGGGTTGACTCCGCTTCCGTCGACGGCGGCTCGGCTGCCGCGCGCGGCGCTCCCGTGCCCACGCGGCAAGGCCGCAGCCTAATGGCCCCGGCGGGCCTTGTACCCGCTCCGGTGGCCGGGAATGAGGCCTGTCGGCCGGGGGAGCGGGCCCTGCCGTGGCCTTTGCGGCTCACCCCCGGGTGGGCGCGTCCCCAGCGGGTTGACCGGGCCCCGTCGGGGGTGTCCGCGGCGGACCGCCTGAACTCCGGCCACTACCCGGCCGACGGCGGAAGTATTCGCCCTCACGGTTTCCCGCAGGAAAAATAGCGGTGAAGATGCGAGACGGCAGGATAATCTCCCGAGACTCCACTTGTCCCGGAGAGTCCCGCACGCATACGGTGTCCATACGCGAGGTTCTCCCGTGGAAGGTGGGTCATGACGGAAATTCTTGTGCAGGTGGGTGCGGAGGAACAGATTCCTCCCCGGAGCGGGGTAGTGAGCCACCCGGCATGGCCCGTGCTCAAGGATGCCGTGGAGCGGATCCGGCCATGGCAGTCCAAGGACGGGTCGATCGACTTCGACGCCGAGAGCGCCCCCGGTCCGGCGGAGGCCGGCCAGGCCGTGCGCCGGGTCATGGACGCCGTCCAGGAGCTGTCGCCGCTCGTTCCGCACGACGCCGAGTACCACACGGCGCTCGTCAAGGATCTGAGCCGCTGGGCCGACGACGGCTTCGGGGTGCCCGACTTCCTCGACTCGCTGCTGGCCTTCCAGCCCGCGGCGCACCGCGTGGACGGCCTCGAACACCTGGTCCTCTTCCCCATGTACACGCAGAACGGCAATCCGGACCGCAACTTCGAAGCGGTCGTCCTGCGCATGGTCTGGCCCGACTGGCTGGCCGACCTCGAGCGCACCCGCTACGACAACCCACTGTTCTGCGGCATCAAGTTCGAGGACTTCACGGCCGGGTACGACACCAACTCGGCCGTCCTCTTCCCCGAGACCATCGCCGTGCGCGAGGCCCCGGAGCGGTTCAGCTGGGGCGGTATCTTCTGCGATCGCGAGGCCGCCCGCTTCCGCAAGGTCACCGAGGCCGCCGTCGACACGCTCGGCCTCGACCTGCCCGACGACATCAGCGAGATGGTCGGCGACCAGGCGCGCTGCGAGCAGGCCTTCGTCCTGTGGGACATGGTCCACGACCGCACCCACAGCCATGGCGACCTGCCCTTCGACCCCTTCATGATCAAGCAGCGCCAGCCGTTCTGGATGTACGGCCTGGAGGAGCTGCGCTGCGACCTCACCGCCTTCCGCGAGGCCGTCGAGCTGGAGGCCGACGGCTTCCCGCAGGGCCGCGACGTGCAGTACACGGTGCTCTTCGACCGGATGTTCCGCTTCCCCGTGACCGGCGACCGCGTCCGTAACTACGACGGCCTCGGCGGACAGCTGCTCTTCGCCTACCTGCACAAGCACGACGTCGTCCGCTGGACCGACAACAAGCTGTTCATCGACTGGCAGCGGGCCCCGCAGGTCACCAACGAGCTGTGCGCCGAGATCGAGAAGCTGTACCGCGACGGCATCGACCGTCCGAAACTGGTCCACTGGTTCGCCGCGTACGACCTGGTCTCCCAGTACCTCTCCCCGCACCCGGGATCCCGCTGGGCCAAGGGCCCCGACGCCCTCGATCTGACGCTGCCGCCGCGAAAACTGGTGGACGACGTGCTTCCGGACGAGTTTCCCCTGAGCATGTTCTATGAGGCACTCTCCAAGAAGCTGAAGAACGTGATCGCGCAGACCAAGGGCATCACCGCTGCGAGTGCCGAGCGGGTGGCCGCGTGAGCGACCGCGTCCGGAACACTGCTCAGGAGGCGAAGACCATGGGGAACGGTAGCGGCGGGGCACTGAGCGGCGCGGTGATCGCGGTGGCCGGCGCGGGCGGTCCGGTCGGCCGGGCGACCCTGTTGCGGCTCGCCGAGGCCGGGGCCGTGGTCGTCGGGTCCGACAACGACCCGGAGCGACTGGCCGAGGCCGTGGACGCGGCCCGCTACGCCCACGGCGGCGCCACCGTCGTCGGCGACACGGTCGACCTCCTCGACCGGGACTCGGCGAAGGACTGGGCCGCGCGCACCGAGAAGGAGTTCGGGCGCGTCGACGGGCTGGTCCACCTCGTCGGCGGCTGGCGCGGCAGCGAGACCTTCACCAAGACCAGCCTCGACGACTGGGACCTGCTGGAACTGCTGCTCATCCGTACCGTGCAGCACACCTCCCTCGCCTTCCACGAGGCACTGCAGCGCAGCGACCGCGGCCGGTACGTCCTGATCAGCGCCGCGGGCGCAGGCAAGCCCACCGCGGGCAACGCCGCGTACGCGGCCGCCAAGGCCGCAGCCGAGGCGTGGACGCTGGCCATGGCCGACTACTTCCGCAAGGCCGGGATCTCCGAGGGCGCCGAGGGGCCGACGTCCGCCGCCGCCATCCTGGTGGTCAAGGCACTGGTGCACGACGCGATGCGCGCGGAGCGCCCGAACGCGAAGTTCGCGGGCTTCACGGACGTCAAGGACCTCGCCGAGTCCATCACCGGTGTCTGGGAGCAGTCCGCCCCCGAAGTGAACGGAAAGCGTCTGTGGCTGACCGAGAAGCCGTGAACTCCGGCAGAGACGCCGTGAACCCGCCGAGGACGGATGCCCGGCGGCGCCACGACCCGCAGGTGCGCGGCTTCGCCAGCGACAACTACGCGGGCGCCCACCCCGAGGTGCTCGCCGCCCTGGCCCTCGCCAACGGCGGGCACCAGATCGCGTACGGCGAGGACGACTACACCGGCCACCTCCAGCAGGTGATCCGCGGCCACTTCGGCGCGGGCGCCGAGGCGTTCCCCGTCTTCAACGGCACGGGCGCCAACGTCGTGGCCCTGCAGGCGCTCACCGACCGCTGGGGCGCGGTGATCTGCGCGGAGAGCGCGCACATCAACGTCGACGAGGGAGGCGCTCCCGAGCGGATGGGCGGGCTGAAGCTGCTCACGGTGGCCACGCCCGACGGCAAGCTCACACCCGAGCTGATCGACCGGCAGGCGTACGGCTGGGACGACGAGCACCGGGCGATGCCGCAGGTGGTGTCGATCACGCAGAACACCGAACTGGGCACGGTCTACACGCCCGACGAGGTCCGCGCGATCTGCGAGCACGCCCACGGCCACGGGATGAAGGTGCACCTCGACGGCGCCCGGATAGCCAACGCGGCCGCTTCCCTGGACGTACCGATGCGGGCGTTCACCAACGCGGTCGGCGTGGACGTGCTGTCCTTCGGCGGCACCAAGAACGGCGCGCTGTTCGGCGAGGCCGTCGTCGTCCTGAACCGGGACGCCGTCAGCCACATGAAGCATCTGCGCAAGCTGTCCATGCAGCTCGCCTCCAAGATGCGCTTCGTGTCGGTGCAGTTGGAGGCCCTGCTCGCCAAGGACCTGTGGCTGCGCAACGCCCGCCACGCCAACGAGATGGCCCAGCGCCTCGCCGAGGGCGTGCGCGCGGTGCACGGCGTCGAGATCCTCTACCCGGTACAGGCCAACGCGGTCTTCGCCAGGCTGCCCCACGACGTGAGCGAACGCCTGCAGAAGCGCTACCGCTTCTACTTCTGGGACGAGACCGCGGGAGACGTCCGCTGGATGTGCGCCTTCGACACCACCGAGGACGACGTCGACGGCTTCGTGGCGGCGCTCAAGGAGGAGATGGCGGGCTGACAGCCTCGGGGAGTGGTGCATAGATATACGGTCGCCTGGAAAAGTAGTTGACTCCCGGGTGATCGTGTTCTTATGCTCCGCAGGTATGGAGCTGATCCAGAACAACCCCGACCTGTCCGCCTACCTGGCCGCCGACGAGGCGATCGACCACGGTCATCCGATCGTGCGCGAGGTGTCCGCACGGCTGGCTGGTCAGGTCGCCGACTCGTATGCCTATGCGCAGGCAGCCTTCGAGTTCGTGCGCGACACCATCCCGCACTCACAGGACTCCGGCGACCTCCGAGTCACCTGGCGCGCCTCCGACGTCCTGGAACAGGGCACGGGCATCTGCTACGCCAAGGCCCACGCCCTGGCCGCCCTGCTGAGAGCCGAGGACATCCCGACGGCGTTCTGCTACCAGAAGTTCGACGTGGTGCACGGCCTCGTCGCGGTCCGCTTCAACGGTGCCTGGCACCGGCAGGACCCCCGGGGCAACAAACCGGGTGTGGACGCCCGGTTCTCCCTCGCCGGCGAGCGCCTGGCCTTCACGCCCGACCCGCGGGCGCACGAGCTGGACTATCCGAAGCTGTACGCCGCACCGCACCCGGCCGTCCTGGCCGCGCTCAAGGCCGCCCGGGACCGCCCGCACCTGTGGGAGTCGCTTCCCGCCGCGCTCTGAGCCCGCGGACCCGCAGGCCGACGGGCCTGCGGACGGTCCTGCTGCCCCTCCGTGGAGCGCCGTGCGCTCAACGGGCCTCGGAGGCCTTCACTTCTTCGGGGGTCGGTGCCGTGCCGCCGAGGTGCGCCGGCATCCACCAGGTGTCGTCCGGGCCCTTGGGGCGTACGGGATAGGCGCGCTGCGCGGCTTCCAGGAGCTCCTGCACGCGCTCGCGCACCTGGCGGGTGATCGCGCCCGCGTACTTGTCGCGGGAAGCCTCGATCGCCTCGCCGACCCGGATGGTGATCGGGGTGTGGCTGCGCTTGAAGTTGCGCGGGTGGCCCTTGGTCCACAGCCGCTGCGTGCCCCACACGGCCATCGGGATCAGCGGGACGCCCGCCTCCTGGGCCATGCGCGCGGCGCCCGACTTGAAGCTCTTCAGGGTGAAGGACTGGGAGATCGTGGCCTCGGGGAAGACGCCGACGATTTCACCGGAGCGCAGCGAGGCCAGCGCGTGGGCGTACGCCGTCTCTCCCTGCTTGCGGTCCACCGGGATGTGCTTCATGTTGCGCATCAGCGGGCCGGAGATCTTGTGCCGGAACACCGACTCCTTGGCCATGAAACGGACAAGGCGCTTCTGGGGCAGGGCGGCGAGACCGTCGAAGATGAAGTCGAGATAGCTGATGTGGTTGCTCACCAGCACCGCACCGCCCGTGCGCGGGATGTTCTCCGTCCCCTTGAGATCGATCTTCAGGTCCCAGGCCTTGAACAACGTCTGGGCGAGACCGATGGCGGGACGGTAGACAAGCTCAGCCATGAACGGAGTGGACCCTTCTCTCTGTTCTGCCTGGGAAGGGGTGCTCCCGGCGGGAAACTTACGCTGCCGTAGGTTTACGGCATTGCGCAGATCGTGCCCGAAGAACGGACGAGTGACCAGTCCTGGTGCCTGAGATTGGCGAGATCCTCGTCACGTCACCCCTTGATCCACCTCGGCGTTTTACGTTGCCTTTACTCCGCGCGAACCGCCACTCGCCGTACGAGCAGGTACATCTCGCACCCGAGGCAATACCCGAACGCCGCGTTGAGAAACGCCGCCGCGAGCGCCGCCCCGGTCGCGGCGAGTCCCAGCCACTCGGGGCCCACCGTGTAGCCGAGGAGACCGATCGCGGCGAACGCGAATCCGACCGCCTGCGCGAACCGCGGCGGCTCGGGCGCCTCGAACTCCGTCGGCGGCGCGATCCGCGGACGGACGGCGTACCGGAACAGCAGGCCGTACGGGGAACGGCCCACGCCGCCCGCCGCGCCGAGCGCGAACGCCAGCGTCTGCCAGGCCAGCAGCCAGGCGCTGCCGGTGATCAGTACGACCGCCAGGACCACGGTGGTCACGACCGCTCCGAAACGCGGCCCACGTGCATCGATGTTCATGAATCAAGTATTCCGCAGAGATCACGCCCCCGGGCACGGGAATCTTTGCAGCCTCGTGAACGCTGAAGCCGGGGATGACCGGACTTGCGGTGTGTGTGGTGGTGCTCGCCCTGGCGAGCGCCTACGGAGTGCTGAACCGACGTCGGAGCGGGAGAGTCAGAGTGCGTGGGCGGGACGGCGGAAAACGGCTGGGCGCGGCCGAGTTGGGCGAGGACCTCGGCGAGCGGGCCACCCTCGTCCAGTTCTCCAGTGCCTTCTGCGCACCCTGCAGGGCGACCCGCAGAGTACTCGGTGAGGTCGCCGAACTGGTTCCGGGCATACGGCACATCGAGATCGACGCCGAGAGTCGTCTCGGACTCGTCCGCGAACTGGAGATCCTCAAGACGCCGACCGTGCTCGTCCTCGACGCGGAGGGCAGCATCGTGCGCCGCGCCACCGGACAGCCGCGCAAGGCGGACGTGATCGCCGCGCTCGGTGAGGCGGTCGGCACCACCTGATCGTCCGCAACCATCCGGCCGTCCGCGACGACCTGATCGACCGGAACACCCTGATCATCCAAAAGCCCCTGAACATGAGGCTGGAGGCCCTCGGTGACGCATCTCCCACCTGCCGGGACGTACTTGACTGCATCGGCCACCTATCGTCAGTCTGACCGTATGCCCACGGAACTCCTTCCTTGCGAGCGCCTCGCGCGCTTCGAGCGTGCACGCCTTCGGACCGCGGCCCTCGTCCGCGATGCGGGCGGGCGCTGTCCGGGCTGCTGAGCAGCCCAGGACCCCCGCCGCCGGCCTCGCGCAGAAGGACAACTCTATGACGGCCACGCCCGATCTCCGTACCTCCCGACTCGCCTCCCCGGACCTGCTCCGCTCCGTCTTCCGGCAGCACGCGGCCGGTGTCGCCGTGATCACCGCAAGCGGCGACGAGGGCCCCGTCGGCTTCACCGCGACCTCGCTCGCCTCCGTGTCCGCCGAGCCCCCGCTGATCTCCTTCGGCATCGGCACCGGCGCCTCCAGCTGGCCGGCCATCTCCCGGACGGACCACGTGGGTGTCCATGTGCTCGGCGAGCACCAGCAGGAACTGGCCGCCACCTTCGCCCGCAGCGGCGCCGACCGCTTCGGCGGGCCCACGGCCTGGCGGGAGGGGCCCGAGGGCGTTCCCGTGCTCGACGACGTCCTCGCCTGGCTCGTGTGCCGGGTCGTCACCCGCGTACCCGCGGGGGACCACCGCGTCGTCCTGGCCGAGGTGGTGCTCGGAGACCCCTCCGGTGCCGGCCGCCCCCTGCTGTACCACCAGGGGCGCTTCAACGCGCTGCGGGAATAGCGCGCTCGGGGGCGGGTGAGCCGGGCCGCCACGGCCCACCCCGTCCGCCCCCCGTCTGCGAGCACGTCGAGTTCCGATTACGCTGCGTTGCAAAGGTCACAGTTCAAAGCGCTTGCTTAGAGGGAACCAGCTACGGGAGCGTAGAAGCGCGTACTGGCGAGTAATATTTCGCTCGGAGCGCGGGTCGCCCCCACCGGGAACGGCCGCTTCAGGCGCCTATGCTGCCCGTAGGCAGGCAGCCCAGAAAAGACGATGCAGTAGGAGAGCCGGCGTGAGCTTGAGGATCGTTGTCACTGTTAAGTACGTGCCCGACGCCACTGGCGACCGGCACTTCGCCGAGGACCTGACCGTCGACCGTGACGACGTGGACGGCCTGCTGTCGGAGCTCGACGAGTACGCGGTCGAGCAGGCCCTGCAGATCGCCGACGAAGCGGACGACGCGGAGATCACCGTGCTGACCGTGGGCCCCGAGGACGCGAAGGACGCGCTGCGCAAGGCGCTGTCCATGGGCGCGGACAAGGCCATCCACGTCGAGGACGACGATCTGCACGGCACCGACGCGATCGGCACCTCGCTGGTGCTGGCCAAGGCGATCGAGAAGGCCGGCTACGACCTGGTCATCTCCGGCATGGCCTCCACCGACGGCACCATGGGCGTGCTCCCGGCGCTGGTCGCCGAGCGCCTGGGTGTCCCGCAGGTCACGCTGCTGTCCGAGGTCACGGTCGCGGACGGCGTCGTCAAGGGCCGCCGGGACGGCGACACCGCCTCCGAGCAGCTCGAGGCCTCCCTGCCCGCCGTCGTGTCGGTCACCGACCAGTCGGGCGAGGCGCGTTACCCGTCCTTCAAGGGCATCATGGCCGCCAAGAAGAAGCCCGTTCAGTCCTGGGACCTCGAAGACCTGGAGATCGAGGCCGACGAGGTCGGTCTCGACGGCTCCTGGACCTCGGTCGACTCGGCCACCGAGCGCCCCGCGCGCACCGCGGGCACGATCGTCAAGGACGAGGGCGAGGGCGGCAAGCAGCTCGCCGAGTTCCTCGTGGGCCAGAAGTTCATTTAACGGCTGGGGGTCCGGGGGCCGTCCCCCGGGCCGACGCAGCATCTGAGCCCCGTCGTTGCCGCCCGCCCCTCATCTTTCGCAAGCAGGAGAGAAGAAGTCCCATGGCTGAAGTTCTCGTCTACGTCGACCACGTGGACGGCGCCGTCCGCAAGCCCACCCTGGAACTGCTGACGCTGGCCCGCCGCATCGGTGACCCGGTCGCCGTCGCGCTCGGCGCCGGCGCCGCGAACACCGCCGCCACGCTCGCCGAGCACGGCGCCGTCAAGGTGCTCACCGACGAGGCCGCCGAGTACGCCGACTACCTCGTCGTCCCGAAGGTGGACGCGCTGCAGGCCGCCGTCGAGGCCGTCTCCCCGGCCGCCGTGCTGGTCCCCTCGTCCGCCGAGGCCAAGGAGATCGCCGCCCGTCTCGCGCTGCGCATCGGCGCCGGTGTCATCACCGACGCCGTCGACGTCGAGGCCGACGACAAGGGCCCGGTCGCCACCCAGTCGGTGTTCGCCGCCTCGTACTCCACGAAGACCCGGGTCTCCAAGGGCACCCCGGTCATCACCGTCAAGCCCAACTCGGCCCCCGTCGAGGCCGCCCCGGCCGCCGGCACCGTCGAGGCGCTGTCGGTGACCTTCTCCGCGCAGGCCACCGGCACCAAGGTGACCGGCCGCACCCCGCGCGAGTCGACCGGCCGCCCGGAGCTGACCGAGGCTGCGATCGTGGTCTCCGGCGGCCGTGGCGTCAACGGCAGCGAGAACTTCTCGATCATCGAGGCGCTCGCCGACTCCCTCGGCGCGGCCGTGGGCGCCTCGCGCGCCGCCGTGGACGCCGGCTGGTACCCGCACACCAACCAGGTCGGCCAGACCGGCAAGTCCGTGTCCCCGCAGCTGTACATCGCCAACGGCATCTCCGGCGCCATCCAGCACCGCGCCGGCATGCAGACGTCGAAGACGATCGTGGCGGTCAACAAGGACGCCGAGGCCCCGATCTTCGACCTGGTCGACTACGGCGTGGTCGGCGACCTCTTCGAGGTCGTCCCGCAGCTCACCGAGGAGATCAAGTCCCGCAAGGGCTGATCGCTCTCCTCGCGTGATCCTCGTGTGAGGCCCCCTCGACCGACACGGTCGAGGGGGCCTCACGGCGTTCGGGGCCCTGCTCAGCCCAGGGTCAGGGACGCCTGGACGGGCAGATGGTCGCTCGGGAACTGCCCGTCCAGGGAGAAGGTGTTGATCGACGCCCGGTGCGCGCCGATCCCGGGCGAGGCGAGGATCCAGTCGATGCGGTCGCCGTTTGGGGTCAGCGGGCGGTAGCCGTGGAACGTGGCGTACAGGTCACTCCGCTCGGCCGCCGACTCCCAGGTGTCGACGAGGCCGGCACCCAGCATCGTGTCGTAGACCGGGTTCTTGTGGGCGGCCACATTGAAGTCGCCGGTCACCACCAGCGGCAGGGAACGGTCGAGCCCCGTGATCCGTTCGGTGATCAGGGCCGCGGCACGCGCGCGTGCGTTCTGACTCGCGTTGTCCAGGTGGGTGTCGAGGAAGTAGAACTCCCGCTGCCCGTCCCGCAGGTCACGGAAGCGGACCCAGGTCACCATGCGGATGGAGCCGCCGCCCCAGGTGTTCGAGCCGATCACGGCGGGCGTGTCCGAGAGCCAGAAGTGGTCGTACTCCACCGGGGCGAGTCTGCGGGTGTCGTAGAAGACCGTCATGAACTCGTCCCGGCTGCCGCCCGCGCGGCCCGTGCCGATCCACTCGTAGTGCCCGTCGAGATCCGTGGCGATGTCGCGCACCTGCTGGTACAGGCCCTCCTGGGTGCCGATGACGTGCGGCCGCTCCCGGCGCAGCAGTTCACGGGTGACGGGACGGCGGACGGCCCAGCTGTGGGGTTCGGCGGTGCTCGCGTAGCGCAGGTTGAAGGACATGACCTCCAGGTGGCCGTGGCGGTCCGCCGCCGAGGCGGACGACCTGGAGAGCACCGCACTGGACAGGGGCAGGGCGACCGCGGCGGCGAGCGCGGTCTTGAGTCCCAGGCGGCGCGTGACTCGGCTGTGACGGGGCACGGGATGCTCCTTCTGTGGCCAGTGCCGGTCTGTGGTGCGGACCGTTCTGCGACGGATGCCGGTCGGGTCGTGCGCCTTGCAGTCTCGAAGTTGGGCGTGAACATGTCGAGATGTCGGGATGGACCCCGGGGGAAGTCCGCAGGTGTTCCGGGAGGGGCCCGGGGGAGGATCACCGGACAAGGGGGGTGCCATGAGGGTGTTGACCAGCCGGAAGGTCGCGGATAACTTCGCTCTACGGATTGTTGATTCCGCTGAGCGGAAAACAGGAGGGTGTGGAATGGGTCAGGGTCAGCAGGAGAAGGTGACGACGAGCCTCGCCGGCGCCGTCAGCGAGGAGATCAGCGCCTCCCTCGCCCCGGTCGACGCCGAGTTGGAGCGCCGCTACCCCGGAGACCCCGGCACCCGCCAGCCCGTCCACACCGTGTACGTCCCGGGCGACGCCTTCGCCGCGGACACCGTCCGCTCCTGGGGCGACCAGGCCCTCGCCGCCCTCGACCGGCACGCACCCGACGCGGACTCCCTCGCCGCCGTCCTCGGCCTCTCCGACGACCTCGCGGAGCCCGTGCACGACCGCGTACGCGCCAAACTGGAGCGCGAGCCGATCGAAGACCTGCGCGTCGACTTCGAGGACGGCTACGGGCCGCGTCCCGACGCCGAGGAGGACGAGGCCGCCGCCCGCGCCGCCCGGCTGATCTCCCAGGCCTACCAGGACGGCACGGCTGCCCCCTACATGGGCATCCGGATGAAGTGCATGGAGGCGCCGGTCCGCGACCGGGGCATCCGCACGCTCGACATCTTCCTCACCGGCCTGATGGAGGCCGGCGGACTGCCCGCCGGACTGGTGCTCACCCTCCCGAAGGTCACGTACGCGGAGCAGGTCACCGCGATGGTGCGGCTCCTGGAGGAGTTCGAGAAGGCCCACGGGCTTGAGCGGGGCCGGATCGGGTTCGAGATCCAGATCGAGACCAGCCAGTCCATCCTCGCCACCGACGGCACCGCGACCGTCGCCCGGATGATCCAGGCCGCCGAGGGCCGCGCCACCGGACTGCACTACGGCACCTTCGACTACAGCGCCTGCCTCGGCGTCTCCGCCGCGTACCAGGCCAGCGACCACCCGGCCGCCGACCACGCCAAGGCGATCATGCAGGTCGCGGCGGCCGGTACCGGCGTACGGGTCTCGGACGGCTCCACCAACGTGCTGCCGGTCGGGCCGACGGCGAAGGTCCACGACGCCTGGCGCCTGCACTTCGGCCTCACCCGCCGCGCCCTCGCCCGCGCCTACTACCAGGGCTGGGACATGCACCCCGGACACCTGCCGACCCGGTACGCGGCCGTGTTCGCCTTCTACCGCGAGGGGTTCGAGCAGGCCGCCGCCCGCCTCGTCGCGTACGCCAACCGCGCCGGCGGAGACGTCATGGACGAGCCCGCCACCGCCAAGGCCCTCAGCGGCTATCTGCTGCGCGGCCTGGACTGCGGCGCCCTCGACATCGCGGAGGTGGCACGAGCCACCGGGCTCACGCGCACGGACCTGGAGGGCTTCGCGGTACCGAGGCGGGCGGACCTGACTGTCTCGGCCAAGTAGCGGCCCTGTCACAGCCGCTGCCCCGGGCCCGCACGCTCTCCTTCGCCCCGTACGCTGGGCGGCACTTCATTGACGTGTCACAGGCAGGAACGGGGCAGCGGTGTCGGCGGGGGAGAACCAGCAGCCGGGGGAGCGGGCCAGGCCCGGGGAGAGCGGACAGCCCGACGGGACCGGGCGGCTCCTGGCCGGCCGCTACCGCGTCGTGGCCCCACTGGGCCGCGGCGGAATGGGCGTGGTCTGGCGGGCCCGCGACGAGGTGCTCGGCCGTGAGGTGGCCGTCAAGGAACTGCGCACCTACACGGACGCCGACGGACCCGAACTCGCCGACCTGGGTCTGCGGATGCAGCGCGAGGCCCGCGCGGCGGCCCGGGTGCGCCACCCCGGAGTGATCGCCGTCCACGACGTGGCGGAGATCGACGGCCGCCCGCTGATCGTCATGGAACTGGTGGACGGGCCGTCCCTGGACGACGTCCTGCGCGAGCGCGGCACGATCGACGCCCGCGAGGCCGCCGGGATCGGCGCGAAGGTCATGGACGCGCTCGCCGCCGCCCACCGGGCGGGAGTCCTGCACCGCGACGTGAAACCGGGCAACATCCTGCTCGACCGCTCGGGACGGGTCGTCCTCACGGACTTCGGCATCGCCACGATGGAGGACCCCGGCGACGGCTCCACCACGCATCTCACGCGCAGCGGCGAACTGGTCGGCTCCCTGGACTACCTGGCACCCGAACGGGCCCAGGGGTACGAGCCGGGCCCCGCCTCCGACATCTGGGCGCTCGGCGCCACGCTCTACGCGGCCGTCGAGGGCTCCTCGCCCTTCCGCCGCACGTCCACGTGGTCCACGCTCACGGCGATCGTCGTCGAACCACTGCCCGCACCGCGACGGGCCGGACCGCTCGGGCCCGTCCTGCAGCAGCTGATGCACAAGCAGCCCGAGTCCCGCCCGGAGGCCGGCCGCGCGAGCGAGCTCCTTGACGCGGTGGCGGCGGCGACCGACCAGGACTCGGCGACACGCGGGCTGAGGGCGCCCGCGCCCCCGGCACGGGAGGCGACCGAGCGGAGCGTGCCGGTGATACCGCCGGGGTTCGGACCGCCCCTGCCGATGCCGCAGCCGGCGCCGCAGTCGGCCACCCCGGCAGCCCCGGCTGCGCAGGTCACCCCAGTCGCTCCAGCCACTCCAGTCACCCCGGTGACGCCCGAGCCGGCCGGGCCGGCCGCTCCCCGGCGCCGTGGAGGCCGCGTCCTGCTCGTCGGCGCGGCCGTCGCCGTCGTGCTGGCCTCGACCGGTGTCATCGTCGCCCACCTGACGGACTCCGACGAGGGCGGGTCGGCAGCCAGGACCGGGGCCGCCCGGGACGCGGACGGCACCGCCTCTCCGGGTGCCACCCGCGGCTCGGTCGACCTGACCGACGACAAGAAGAAGCCCACGGGACAGGGCGACAAGAAGGAGTCGTCGACCCCGGGCGACAAGCAGGACCCCACCGGGGACACCGACCGCACCGACGACACCGGACCGGCGGACAGGACACCCGCTCCCTCCTCCGGAGCCACCAAGGGCGGTACCACGGGCGGGAGTTCGGGCGGCGGGGAGACCGAGAGCGCCGCACCGGTCTGCCATGCCGTCGGAGGCGGCAAGTACAACTGCCAGGTCTGGAAGACCGCGGCGTCGTACACCGCCGCGGGCGCGCGGGCGGGCACCCTCAACGCCGGCACCAACTACTTCTACTGCCAGCAGGACCTCGGCCGCCGCGAGACCTCCGGGAGGTGGACCAACACCTGGTGGGCGAAGACCGACGACGACAGCGGCAACACCGGCGTCTGGGTCAGCGACGTCTACGTCCAGGGCGGCGACAACGACGCACCGGTGCCCGGACTGCCCGTCTGCTGACCGCGTGCGTACTTCTCCAGGCCGGAAGCCGTCGTGCGCCCCTCCCGGGCGAAGAGCCGGGTCCCCTCGGCGCACAGTCGCAGGTCGCCGCGCGCCCGGGAGCAGAACTCCTCGGGCGTGGACCCGAACAGCTTCCTCAACCCCGGTGACTCCGCCAGGAGTTCGGTGAGCAGCCGGTGCTCGCCGGGGTGTGCGCGCGGAGTGCCGGTGCCGTCCTGGAGGACACCGTGACGGTTCACATAGAGGTGGACGCCGTCGAGCGCTTCCCCCGGCTCACCCGCCCCGCCCGGCTCCGGCTCGACGCGGAAACCGGCCGAGGGCAGCAGCACGCGATCGTACGCACCCGACGGCCTCGTGACTCCCTCGCTCGCGTCGATCGCGGCCAGCTGCGCCGGGTCCAGCCAGGTGAGGAACAGCTCCCGGGTGTGCCCGGGGGCGCGAAAGGGCGAGGCCGACACGTATCCCAGGGCGCTGACGTGCGCCGACACACCGACCTCCAGCCCGGTGACCCGCGCCTTCACCAGGGGGATCGGGGACGACAGCTCGTACTGGCGCATCTTGTGCCGGAGCTGGGCGGGGGAGGCGTTCGAGCCGACCGCGAGGACGGGCACCCGGCCCGGGAACGTGCGCCGGGTCAGGGGCAGCAGCCGGTCCCCGTCGAGGAGCCCCGACTCCGCGGGCCAGACGCCGGGATAGACCAGCGGGTCCTCGCGCGGTGCCACGGCCAGGCCGAGTGCTTCGAGCGTGCGGTCGGCGGAGCGGTGCCGGGGCTCTCCCATGTGTCAGGCGGCGGGCGGCAGTTCACCCGAGCCGCGGGTGATCAGCCGCGTCGGGAGTTCGATGCGCTCGGGCAGCACGAGCGAGCCGTCGAGCTGGCGGAAGAGACGGTCGGCGGCGGTACGGCCGAGCTGGGCGGCGTCCTGGGCGACCACGGTGACCCCGGGCTGGAGGAGGTCGGCGAGCTCGATGTCGTCGAAACCGACCAGGGCGACCGGGCGGGCGCGCTCGGCGATGACGCGTACGACCGTGACCGTCACGCGGTTGTTGCCCGCGAAGACCGCGGTCACGGGGGAGGAGCCCGAGAGCATCGTCTCGGCCGCCAGACGGACCCGCTCCGGACCGGTGACGCCCAGGGACATCCAGTCGGGCTCCACCGGGATGCCGGCGTCCTCCATCGCGGCGCGATAGCCGCGCAGGCGCTCGGCGGCGGTGTGGATGCGGGGCATGTCCCCGATGAACCCGATCCGGCGATGGCCGTGCGCGATGAGGTGCGCGACGCCGTCGCGCGCGCCGCCGAAGCTGTCGGAGAGCACCACGTCCGCGTCGATCTGCCCGGCGGGGCGGTCCACGAACACCGTGGCGACGCCCGCCTTTATCTCGGGCTCCAGATAGCGGTGGTCGTCCCCGGCCGGGATGACGACGAGCCCGTCCACGCGGCGCGCGCAGAGCGCGAGGACCAGTTCCTGCTCGCGGTCCGGGTCCTCGGCGCTGGAACCGTTGATCAGCAGGGCGCCGTGGGCGCGGGCCACCTCCTCGACCGCGCGGCTCAACGGGCCGTAGAACGGGTCCGCCAGGTCCTCCAGGACCAGGCCGATGCTGGCGGTGCGGCCCTTGCGGAGCACGCGTGCGCTGTCGTTGCGGCGGAAGCCCAGCGCGTCGATGGCCTCCTGCACCCGGCGCTCGGTGTCGGGGGTGACTCCGGGCTCACCGTTGACTACACGCGATACCGTCTTCAGGCCGACCCCGGCACGCGCGGCGACGTCCTTCATCGTCGGGCGGTTGCCGTAGCGGCTCTCGGTTCGGCGGGCGGTCTCGGCCACGATGCGCTGTCCTGTCCTGTAGTCCTGTGGGGCCGCGTCGGTCCTGACGGGCTCGTTGGGCACCCGGATCGGGATGTGGCGTCGAGCATAGAGCCTGGACAACGTTGTCAGATGCGAGAGAGACTGTCCATCGCTTTTCCGGCCCGCTCTCCCCACCGCGCGACCGGCCTGCCCTTTCCTCATGGTCCATCGGGATCCGATCGGGAGAACTGACACTGATGCACACCGACCTCGTGGCCGCGCTCGACATCGGCGGCACCAAGATCGCCGGAGCGCTGGTGGACGGCCACGGCCGGATCCTGCTCCGCGCCCAGCGGCCGACGCCCGCGCAGGAGCACGGCGACATCGTCATCCGGGCCGTCGAGGCCGTGCTCGGCGAGCTGACCGCCTCGCCGCTGTGGAGCAGTGTCACGGCGGTCGGGATCGGCAGCGCCGGGCCCGTGGACGCCTCGGCGGGCACGGTGAGTCCGGTGAACGTGCCCGGCTGGCGCGACTTCCCTCTCGTCGAGCGGGTGCGTGCCGTGACGGACGGGCTGCCCGTCGAGCTGATCGGTGACGGGGTGGCGATCACGGCGGCCGAGCACTGGCAGGGGGCGGCCCGGGGCCACGACAACGCGCTGTGCATGGTCGTCTCGACCGGTGTCGGTGGCGGGCTGGTCCTCGGGGGGAAGCTGCACCCCGGGCCCACGGGCAACTCCGGCCACATCGGCCACATCAGCGTGGACCTGGACGGCGACCTGTGTCCGTGCGGGTCGCGGGGGTGCGTCGAGCGCATCGCCAGCGGGCCGAACATCGCGCGCCGCGCCATCGAGGGCGGCTGGCAGCCGGGTCCCGAGGGCGACGCGTCCGCGGCGGCCGTGGCCGCCGCGGCCCGTGCGGGCGACCCCGTCGCGACGGCCTCCTTCGAACGGGCCGCGCAGGCGCTGGCCGCAGGCATCGCGGCGACCGCGACCCTTGTGGAGATCGACATCGCGGTGATCGGCGGGGGAGTGGGCAAGGCGGGCGAGGTGCTGTTCGCACCGCTGCGGGCCGCACTGCGCGACTACGCGACGCTGTCGTTCGTACAGCGGCTCACGGTGACGCCGGCACAGATGGGCACGGACGCGGGTCTGGTGGGCGCGGCATCGGCGGCACTGAGCCTCCGGCCGACCGGCACGGTCGTTGTCGGCTGAGCCGCCCGCTGTTCTTGGTGGCGGGGGCCTCCGGCCGGGGGTTGTGTGTGACGTGACGGCCGGTGGGGGCTTGTCGCGCAGTTCCTCGCGCCCCTAGGGGGTTGGGGGCGGGGTGCTCCGATTGGTGGGCCTGGGCGACGAAGCGAGCCGTGGGCCCCGCAGGGGCGCGGGGAACGGCGCGCTCAGTCACGACGGGCTGGCACCCGGACGACTGCCGCGTCCGTCCGGGCCCGCACTCGTGAGGGGTGCAGCACCTGGGCCCCGTAGGGGGCGCGGGGAACGGCGCGACGAGCCACGATGGTCCGGCACCCGGAGGACTGCGGCATCCGTTCAGGCCGCGCCTTGGAAGGGCCGGCTGTTGAGGCGGGCCCTCACCCCCGTGGGGCCCAGGGGCGCGGGGAACTGCGCGCTCAGCCACGACGGGCTGGCACCTGGAGGACTGCGGCATCCGTCCGGGCCCGCACTCGTGAGGGGTGCAGCACCTGGGCCCCGTAGGGGGCGCGGGGAACTGCGCGGCCAACCACGACGGGTCCGCACCCGGACGACTGCCGCATCCGTTCAGGCCGCGCCTCGGAAGGGCTGGCTGTTGAGGCAGGCCCTCACCCCCGTGGGGCCCAGGGCGAGGGCCAGGCCGCGCCGGACCCCTCAAGGGAGCAGCGTCAGCAAGCGAGCCGCGCCGCCCCCCAGTCCCCATGGTCCGACGTGATCCCGTCACCCCCGTCCGTGACGACCAGACGCACCACCTTCGCCCCGCTGACGTCCGCGGCAAGCGCCCGCGCAGCGTCCGCGTTCGTGAGGACCCCGGTGGACGCCACCTTCGTACCGTCGGCCCAGATCTCGAACGCGACGGACCCGTCGGCGCCCTCCTCGTCGTCGACGCCGACCTCCGCGCTCACGGTCTCGCACGCCCCGCCCGCGTAGAACTCGACGGCGCTCTCCGCATGGACGCCGAGCCCGGTGGCGTACACGGCACCGTTGACCGTGAGGGGACCGCCGTCGCCCGCCGCGCTCTCACCGTTGCTGGTGTCGCGCTCGGCGGGCCCCCAGCCGTTGGTCGCCGACAGCCAGGGGAGAGCGCCGAGATTCGACGTGCCGGACGGCGGCGCCACCGCGACGGTCGCCGTCAGCGGGAGCACGCTCTCGGCCCGCACCCCGCCGGGCGAGCGGTACACGGCTTTCAGCGTCACGTCGTACGACCCCGGGGGCGTGCCGACGGGCGCGGTCACCGTCCACTTCGTACGCAACGCCCTCCCTGTCGTCAGGGACGCCGCCGTGGTCGGCGAGCCGGCCTTCACCCGCCACCCCTCGGGCCCGGTCACGGTAACGGAGACGCGCTGCGCGGGCGTGCGGCCCAGATCGGTGACCGACGTCGTCAGGGCGGTCGCCCTGCCCGCCTCGGTCAGCGTGCTGCCGTCCACGCCGAGTTCCACGGCGGGCGGGTTGACGGCCCACCGTCCGTCGGCCGAGACGCGGACGAGGACCGTGCCGTGGGCGGGGACGGTCGCCGCGATCGTGCCCGCCGTGTTGTAGCTCTTGTGCTGCCACAGATCGCGCAGTGTGTAGGCGTCCGCCTCGGGCAGTCCGACGGCCTGTGCGCTGGTGGCGACGCGCTGCGGGCTGCCGGTCTCGTTGAAGAGGGCGACCGCGCGGCTGCCGTCCTTCATCTCCTTGGCGACGACCCAGCGACCGCTCTCGGAGGACAGCACCGCGCCCTGCTTGCCGAGCGGGTCCTGGTCGACCGCGATGACCTCCTTGTTGCCGATGATGCCGAAGGTCTCCTCGGACGCGGATCGCAGGTCGGAGCCGATGAGCAGCGGCGCGGCCATGACGGACCACATCGAGAAGTGCGTGCGGTACTCCGTGGCCGTCATCCCGCCGTTGCCGACCTCCAGCATGTCGGGGTCGTTCCACCGCCCGGGACCGGCGTACTGCGCGAGCGGCAGGTTCTGCTTCATGATCGAGAGCATCGAACCCCAGTTGTCACTGATGTCCCCGGTCGTACGCCACAGCTGGCCGACGTCGGCCGCCCACTCCCAGGGCTTGTTCTCGCCCCACTCGCAGATGCTGTAGACGATGGGGCGGCCGGTCGTCTCCGAGGCGGCCTTCAGGGCGTCCCGCATCGTCGTGTAGCGCTGTTTGGCGTCCACGCCCTGGTTGTTGCAGTTGTCGTACTTCAGGTAGTCGACACCCCAGTCCGCGAACTGCCGTGCGTCGCTGTATTCGTGGCCCAGCGCGCCGGGAAATCCCGCGTCGTTGCAGGTCTTGGTACCCGCGCTGGTGTAGATGCCGAGCTTGAGCCCCTTGGCGTGCACGTAGTCCGCGACCGCCTTGATCCCGCCGGGGAAGCGGACGGGGTCCGGCACCAGTTCGCCGTCGGCGTCGCGGGCGGGCAGTGCCCAGCAGTCGTCGAGGTTGACGTACTCGTACCCGGCGTCCTTGAGCCCCTTGTCGACGAAGAGGTCCGCGATCCCCTTGACCATCGCCTCGTCGAACTCCGCCCGGCAGTGCGTGGAGTTCCAGTTGTTGAAGCCCATGGGCGGGGTGAGGGCGAGCCCGTCGTCCGGGGCCGGTGCGGCCGACACCGGCGAAGTCGCTACAGGCGAGGCCGACACCGGCGCGGCCGATGCCGGCGCGGCCGGTGCTGTCGCGGCGCCGGCGGTCGTGACCGGCCCGGCGGTCCCCCAGGTACCGGTCAGGCCCAAGGCGCCGACCAGTCCGGCGGTCAGTGCTCCGACCACTCTTCGGCGAGGTGTGCGGGTGGGAAGGTGACGCATCGTTACGTTCCTCCGTACTCGCGAAAGGTTGGATGTCCGCATGTCCGCGTCATCCGTGCGCGTTTACGGTAGGACCTGTTGCACTGTGGTGGAAGGGATGCGGTCATGGTTGTTCGATATCCCGTCAAATCCCTTGACCACGCGTCTTGGAGCATGCGCCCTGAGCCGTACGTGCGGTTGTGTTGAATTGCGCCAACGGGATTTTCCCGCGCGGTCCACGCCAACCCGGTGCACGGCACCCGACGACGAGAACAGGACATCGGATGTCAGCGGACTCGGCGACGAGCCGACCGTGGGTTTCGGGAAGCCCGACCGTGACCCCTGGGCGGGTCGGCAGTTGAGTGGGGCATGAAGAAGCGCAGCATGCTCGCCATCGCGTCCCTCGCCACCGGCTTCGTGGTGGCGGCCGTCACCCCGTCCCACTCCCTCGACGGTGACGCCCTCAACAGCCTCAGTACGCTCGATGTCCAGGACACCCTCAGCACGGTCGACCAGACGATCAGCGACGGCAGCCTTGCGACGGAGGGCAACTCCCCGGCGCAGGACGGCTGACCGGGCGCTTCCCGCCCGTACGGCCCTGTCGCGACCCCGAAGCCCGGCCCACCGAGGGCCGGGCTTCCGTGCGTGTTCGATCCCTCAAACACGCACTCATCGGGACCTGGCTTCCGTGGCAGGGCGGAGCGGGCAAGCGTCAGGGGCCAACAGCAGAGGGGGGAACCGTGATTGTCGGGATCACGGTTGCGGTGCCCCAGGGTCCGGTCGGCGTTCCTATTTGCTTTGCTTCTATTCGGTCCCGCTACCTGGCCTTACTTAGCTTTCACTCGCTCTAGCCAGCCTTGGGGGGTCCTCTCTACGGCGGGTCCTCGCTGATGGCCTCGCGGTGCTGCCCCGGCGGCGGGGTCGCGGCTACGAAGTCGGCGCTCAGTACGTCGGCGTACGTGGCCAGATCTTCGTGTGTGGCCACCACGGCGCGCACGATCCGGTTGATCGTGTCCGAGCGGGCCAGGCGTGCGCCCCGGGCGCGGTTGGCCGACCCCGTCAGCAGGGCCCCTCGGGAAGTGAAGGTGCCGTAGGCGGCGTTGGTGATGCGGCCGGTCGTCGGGTCGGGTTCGAAGGTTCCGGCGGGGGTGCGCCCGGTGTAGGCGTCGAGCGCGCGGGCGGCGTCGTCGCTGATGGTGACCCTGGTGGTCGCGGTCTCTTCCGCGTTCTTGGGCCGGACCCTCCAGGTGGTGCGGAAGCCCTCGTTGACGCGGCCCTCCAGGTCCAGGGCGCGGATCATGCCGGGGCGCAGCTTCTCGTACCCGAAGTAGCCGTTGAGCAGCAGGTAGATCAGGGCCCGGTCGCGCAGCGCGTCGCGGCCGGTCAGCCGGTCGGCGGCCTGCAGCATCCACCTCGGGCCGTCCCCCCTGAGTCCGGTGCGCTTGGGGTCGGCGGGTACGGGGGCCCCGACGAGGCGGGCCCGGGTGAGCTCCGCGTCGACGCCGTCGGCGATGCCCAGGTTCAGCAGGTGCTGGTAGAAGCTCGTGACGGCGGAGGCCATCGCGGCGCGGGTGGCCAGCGAGTCGTTCCCGTGCATGTCGGAGATCCACACGCCGATGTGGGCGCGGGCGCAGGTGTAGGGGTCCAGTGCGCTGTCGAGGTCGCACCAGTTGAGCCAGGCGGTCACGTAGGCGCGGTAGTGGCGGCGGGCCTCGGAGGAGAACGCGCCGGAGGCCAGCTTGTACGCGCCGCCCTCGGCGGTCCAGTCGGCGAGCTGTCGGTAGGCGTCGTGGACGTCGTCGCAGGGAGCCAGGCGCTCGGGAGAGCAGTCGATCGAGTGGCGGTGCAGGGCGTTCGGCACCCGCGGCACTCTACACGCTAAGTGTGGTAACGGACCTGGTCTCGCCGATGAGCCGCGCGACTCCCGGACCCACCACACGGTACAAACCAGCACTTGGAGGCCGCCACTTGCTGCCCCCACCTCCGCACACGATTCGGACCGGCACCCCCGTACGTTCTTGGAGATCCGGTCGAACTCCGGCCTCTGGGCCGGGACGAGGGGGAGTGGAGTGGGAGGTTCCCCGTCTCCCGCTCCAGTACGAGCGGGCCGTCCTCGCCGGTGCGCTGGTCCGCGGTGGCGGTGAGCTGGTCTGCGAACTGACGGGCGTCGGTGGGGGAGAGCTCAGTCGTCTTCCCGACGTACCGCAGCCGTTTCTCGGTGTCGTAGCGTCTCAAGGCGAGGAGCCCTGGCCGACGGAGGCGGCCGGTGATCGTGCCGGCCACGGCTTCCGTCGGCTGCCGCGCGCACCGTCAACCACCGTCTAGCTCCCGGTGGGTATGGCTGCGTGAGTCCTTAACCACCCTCCTTCGATCTCGGGCGTTAGGACTATGGGCCCCAGCTTTCCCGCAGCTTCAAAGCCTTCGAAGTTTGGAGTGCGCTGCAGACCTACGGCGTCGACGCCTTCCGAGAAGCGGCCGACCGCAGCCTCGACCTCGCCCGACGGCTGTAGGTCGGCGGCTCTCGGTCGTTTGGTCAGCGATGGACGACAGGCGATCCCGATATCCGTGCGAACGGCTGTGACGCTAAACGCGACTCCTCCGCACGGCAGTTGACTGAAGGAGAGAGTCAAACGGGATTCCCGGGACGCTGGTTCGTTAGGGGAGCGGCGACATCCGCTGCGTACCGATGACGCGCAGTACGTCGAGTGCCGATGCTTCGCGTGTATTGGCTGCGGCGGAGAAGACGATCATTGTCTGGTCGGTGTCCGGGAGCAACAGCGTGTCGCAGTCGAGGACGAGGCTTCCCACCTCGGGGTGATCGATGGTCTTGTGCATCGATTGGTGCACTGTCGAGCGTCCGGTGTCCCAGATGGTCCGGAAACGGTCACTGCCAGAGGTCAGTTCTTTGATGAGTCTGCCGAGGCTCAGGTCGTCGGGGTAGCGCGAGTGCGCGGTACGCAGGAGGCTCACCGACTGCTGCGTCCATGCCGTCTCTTCTTCCGGAGTGAATGCCATGCGCGCGTAGCCGGTGCCGAGGATTCGCTGCCAGATGATGTTGCGGCGTTCTTCGGGCCATTGGCTGAGGTCGCCGAGAAGCGCGCACGCCATCGGATTCTGTGCCAGGACGTCGCCTTTGGCTGACAGGACCAAGGTGGGAAGGTCCGTGAGCCGATGGAGCAGCCGTAGCACGCTCGGCCGTATCGACATCTCTATCCCCCCGAGGGGTGGCGGTGCGCTGCCGGCGAGGCGGAAGACTTGATCGCGTTCGTCAGGTTCCAATCGCAGGGCGTGGCTGAGTGCGTTGAGGACCTGAGTGGAGGGCCGCGACCCTCGGCCTTGCTCAAGGCGGACGACGTACTCGACGCTCACTCCTGCGAGCAGGGCCACTTCCTCGCGGCGTAGTCCGGTGACCCGCCGCCTGGGGCCAGCGGTGAGACCGACCTCTGCAGGTGCTATGCGTGCCCGGGCGGCTTTGAGGACACGGGCGAGTTCGAGACGATCCATGGGCCCATCATGCCGCTGACGGCGCCCGACATCCTGGTACAGACGCTCCTACCCTCGGGCGTACCTGTATAGCCATTTGCTGGTGGCCCACCATGGAGTCATGAGCAAGACGCAGGGCCGGTAATGGGGCTGGTCACCAGAGTCATCGGTATTGCCGGCCTCGGTCCGCACCTGCCTCGGTATCCGTTTTCCGAAGGTCCACTTCACTCTGGTGGACGTAGCAGCCGCTTCTCGCTTATTTAATCCGCGTCGGCCCGCCAGTTTGAGACGGAGATCCCTGATGTCCCATTGTTCCGCACCGCTATAGATGAGGCGACGTCTCAGGACCCGCCTGTTTGGCCCACCCGAAGTGACCAGGGAGCAATTTAAATGACGACTGTTTTGATCACCGGCGGCCACTCGGGAATCGGCCTCGCTGCTGCACGTACACTCGCTGCGCAGCGTATCGACATCGTACTGGCGGGACGCAGCTTGGAGCGCATGCAACAGGTCGCAGACGAGCTGCGCGCGGCGCACGGTGTGACCGTGACCCTGCTGACGCTCGACGTGTCATCACTGGCGTCGGTCCGAGCGGGCGCTGTGCAGATCAGGGCGGCAGTCGAGGTCGGCGAGTTGGACTTGCTGGATGCGATCCTCTGTAACGCAGGCGGCCGATTCGACGGCAAGGCCTCTTATAGCCCTGACGGATATGAGACGACCTTCGCAACGAACTGCCTCGGGCATTTCCTGTTTGTCGAGCTTCTGCTTCCCAGTATGACCGAGGACGGCCGGGTCGTGTACACCGTCAGCGGTACCCACGACCCCGATTCGATGGATGGAAAAGCGGTCGGTGCCGCCGTAGAACCGGACGCCACCGCGCTGGCGAATGACGGCAAGAATGGGAAAAAATCACTTTCTGCCGGTAAGCGTTACTCCACCTCGAAATTGTGCACGGTGATGTACGCCTATGAGCTGGACCGCCGTCTTCGCAAGGCCCACAGCTCGATTTCTTCAATCGCCTACGATCCTGGAGCCGTGCCCGGGACCGGGTTCCTTCGCGGAATGCCGAAGCCGATCCAATGGATGTCCACAACGTCCGCCATGCAATGGGCATCTAAGCGCATGGGCATCACGACATCCGATGTTGAATTCTCTGGCGCGTCCCTCGCCGCGCTCGCGACAGCCCCTGAGTTCGTAGGTCAATCCGGCATCTACTTCCAGGCGAAAGAGGGAAAGCTGTCGGCCGTTAGGTCGGCGCGAATTTCCTATGATGGAAAGCGCGCGGAAAGGCTGTGGGACGACTCCAAGCGACTCGTCAATCTGACCTCCGAGGAGGAAGCCCTCCAGTTGCGGTAAGCGCAACCGAGCGGGATTCCTCGGCGCGACGGGACGAAGCGGCCAGAAAGCGGTGAGGGGTGGAGCCGGATCAGATGGCGGCGGGCCGCGCGGTCGGAGCCGGCAGGAGCACCAGTTCGACGACGTGTTCCATCAGCTCTCGGGTCGCCGGCGTCCCGCAAAGGATGCGCTGTGCGAGCCACGGGCCGAGCAGGATCTGGTCGGCCAGGACGATCCCTTCACGTCCAAGACAGCCAGCGCGGACGGCACCACCGCGTACGCCCAGGTCACCTACATCTCCAATGAGGCCGACCTGACCGACGGCGACCACACCGGCCTGGACGAGGCCCTCGAATCGGGCCGTGACCAGGGGCTGACGGTCGAGGCCTCCGGCAACGCGCTGGCCGAGCCCGAGGAGAGCCACACGGCCGAGGCCATCGGCTTCGCCCTGGCAGCCGTCATCCTCCTCATCACCTTCGGCTCCCTTGTCGCCGCCGGACAGCTTCTGATCACCGCGCTGTTGGGAGCGGGGGTGAGCATGGCCGCCATCACCGCGCTCAGCGGCCCGCTCGACCTCAACAGCAACGCCTCCGCTCTCGCCACGATGCTGGGCATCGCGGTCGGCATCGACTACGCCCTGTTCATCGTGTCCTGCTACCGCTCAGAACGCGCCGACGGCTACGACGCCCGCGAGGCCGCCGCCCGCGCCACCGGCACCGCCGGGTCCGCCGTCGTCTTCGCAGGCTTGACCGAGCAGGTGTCCAAGCAGGTGGTCTGCGCGGTGTGGTGCGCATCGACCGGGCTCTCTGCACGCGCGAGGCCACGAACCGGCGCATGCCGCCGCATCGGAACGTGGTGTTACGAGGCGGATGGCGCCGGATGTTCGGCGGATGTGATGCGGCGTCGGTCGAGGAGGTCTCGGTGCATCTCCTCACTGCTGCGCAGGGCGAGTGCGGCCATGGTCAGTGAGGGGTTGGACGTGGCCACCGTGGGCATGCTGCCGCATCCGACGGCATAGAGGTAAGGGTGGTCCCAGCAGCGTTGCCATTCGTCGACCACGGATGTGCGAGGTGAGTCGCCCATGATGTGGGTTCCGGCTCCGTGACCGGCCGCCCTGTAGGCGTAGGGGCGGCCTTCGAACTCGAAGTAGCCGGGCCAGCCGGGCCCCTGTTCGAAACGTGTATGGTCCTCCGCGCCCAGCAGGTCGAAGAGCTGGTCCGAAACCGTCTTCGCGGCGACGATGCCGCGTTTGACGTAGTCGGACAAGTCGTAGTGGATGACCGGCCGCGGAGTGCCCAGCGCGTCGCGGTGACGAGAATCGATGGTCACGCGGTTCGCCGGGTCGGCCTCCTGTTCAATCTCGAACTGGAAGGCGAACTCGCGTCCGATCTGGTCGCCGAGCGCCCGCCGCAGTTCCGTACCGAGGATGCCGCGGCCGTCGGACCCTCCGGTGCCGAGGAATTCGGCGACCCGTTGCTCGGGCGGTCCCAGGGACCAGGTCCAGCCCCAGTTGCCGATCTCCACGCGAAACGGAGCACGCCGGGTACGCGCGGCGCCGAAGCGGAATCCCTCCAGTCCGGAAGTCGAGCCGGGGCCACGATAAGCACCGACCTGCTGGGGCATCAGGCCCCATGTCAGCAGGACCGGGTGGTCCATCAGGTTGCGGCCGACCTGGTCGCTGCTGTTGGCGGCCTCGGAGAGGAGGAGGAGCTTGGCGTTCTCGATCGCGTGCGCGGCCAGGACGACGAGGTCCGCGTCGACGCTGTGGGTCACTGCTTCGGCGGTGTCGTCACGGTAGGACCGGTATTCGACACCTGCGGCCCGCCCGTCGGCTCCGATCCGGACCCGTGTGACGACCGCCCGGGTGACAAGGGTGACGGACGAGCCCCAGCGGGCCTGGGTCTTGAGGGGCGTGTACTTCGCCTGGGACGGGCAGATCGGTACGCAACTGGCGTAGCCCTGGCACAGCGTTCCCTGATCTGGCTGCCCCAATCCCGCGGCGGGCCGGTAGTCGGCGCCGTCGTCGTAGGAGGGATGGGGCAGGCCGTTGCGGGCGTGTGGTGTCGTGACGACGCGCAGACGGACCGGATCGTCCGCCCCGGGATCCCGAATGGTCCCGCCGTCCAGGGACTTCGTCATCACCTGGTCCAGGTAGCTCTGCGGGATGGACCGCATGGGGAACTGGTAGCCGTCCGGGAACGGCAGGCCGACTTCCGCACGCTGCTCCTCGGCGTCGCCGGCCACCCCGATCTCCCGCTCGGCCGCGCGGTAGTACGGTTCCAGGTCGTCGTAGCCGAGAGGCCAGTTCCGCCCCTGCCCGAAGTCCCCGGCGCGGAAGTCCTCGGGGTGCATCCGGGGCGCGAGTCCGGTCCAGGCCAGTCCGGTGCCGCCGTTGGCCCGCAGGTATCCGCTGCCGTACGGAAGCGGACCGTTCTGCACGAAGTACTCGCCGACATCGGACATCGCCGGCGACGGTGCCGCTTTACTCGTCCGGTAGGGCGAGTTGGGCACCTTGAGCAGTGCTGTGCGGTACGTCTCGACCGCGTCCGCGTGTCCCCCGTCCGAGCTGGACGCGCCGTGTCCGGCCTCCAGCACCAGGACCCGCCAGCCCTGGTCGCCCAGGCGTTTGGCCACCAGGGAACCCGCGAAACCTCCACCGACCACGACCACGTCCCACCGAAGCTCCTGCGGACCGCTCATCGCACGACCACCGACTCGGTGTCACGTGCTCCCGTGGGCGCTGCCCCGGACGGGGCGTCGGCCCAGCTCCCGTGCGCCTGCGCCGTCGCGCCGGGCGCGTTCCCGCCGAACGCACGCCATACGAGACCCTGTTCATAGGCCCGCGACGAGACCACGTACGGCCCGGCCTCCGGTGTCCGCGCTCCGTTGTCCGGGGACGGCGGGTCCGGCAGGCCTGGCCACGTTCCGACGTACCAGAGGTGGGTGATCGCCCGCGCCAGCTCCCGGGTGGAATCGTCCTCGAAACGCGGCGGGCCGTCGGGGGTGCCCGCCACCGAGTCGGCGAGCTGGTCGAGCCGCTCAGCCCCTGCCTGATCCACGACGACCTGCCGGTACGTGTCCAACATGCCGGTCTCCTGCAACTCCCTGCAGTCGAAACCGGTCAGGTCCGCAGACAGGGCGGCGAACTGGTGGAGTTCCATGCTCTCGAAATCCTTTTTCCTATGAGGTCAGACAAGTTCTTGTCGTACGCGCGCGCCCTCGCGGGACGGTGAGCCCGCGCGGGTCGGACGCGCGCCGGGTCGCTGGGGGGGGGGCACGGCCGAAGCCCGGACCGGTACCGGCGCCCCCGCGTCAGCGGCGTACCGCCGTGGCGGTTGCACCGGATCGGGCACGGCGAACCACATTCCGCGCGATGAGAGGGTGTTCGCTCCCGGGTACGTCGTCGTCCTCGGGTGGGTCCGTGATGTAGAGCTTCGACCCCGGCGACGTCTCGGCGCCGGCACTGCCGTCGCTGTGCCGGCCGTTCCCGGCCACGGCCGCAGACGCGGAGTCGAGCGCCGCGTAGTCCAGCCGTACGTAGTCGTCGATGAGTGCAACGGCCCGCGGAGTGCCGCCGGTTCGACGACGTGTCCGCAGCGCCGGGCCCTCCGGTGAGCCGGGGTTCCCGGCACCGTGTGCCCCGGGAGTCCCGTCGCAGATCGCCATCACTGCTCCCGTGTGCCGGGGAGGAGCGGAGGCCGGGCCTCGGCCGGGCCGGTACCGCCTTCCGCGTCGGGGCCGAACCGGTTCAGTTCGGCCGTGATGACGGCGGCGACGCGCGGGAGTTCGTCGCTCTCCAGCATGTCCCAGTGGCCGCAGTCCACCGGTTCCACCACGAAGCCGCCGCCGGCGCGGCGCTGCCAGAACGCGCGCAGTCGGGCGGCTGCCTCACCGTCCTCGTCGTCCTCCACGGCCATGGCCTGCATGAGCACCGTGCGGGCCTGCGAGTCGGGCACCACGTAGGCGAGGCCGGTTGCCTGGTGGTGGTTGTACACCGTGAGGTACCGGGCGACCTGGTCGTCGTCGATGCCCGGGTACATGCCGTTGAAGCGGATCAGCTTCTGCCGGAACTCGTCCATGCCGGTCGGCGTGAACGGGGCGTGCCGTTCCGCGTCCTCGGCGCCGCGGGTGTCGAGCAGGACCGCGCTCACCCTTTCGTGCCCGGCCGCCGCCAACTGGCGGCCCATCTCGTGGGCGATCAGCCCCCCGTAGGACAGCCCGCACAGCACCAGTGCCTCGTCGGGGCGGGGACCGACGAGCCGCAGGTACTCCTGGGCGACGGCCTCCACGGTCGGCAGGGTCGACTCACCGGGATTGATCCCCGGGGCCTGCAGGCCCACCACGCCGACGTCCTCCGGGAGCGCGGTGGACAACGGCAGATAGCAGAAGGCGGTGCCGCCGGCGGGGTGGACGCACACGACGCGCTGCCGGCCGTTCCCGGCGCGGAACTCGACCAGGCTGCTGTGGTTCGCGGGTCCGGCGGTCCCGGAGAGGGCGCCGCGAACGAACTCCGAGAGCGCCTCGATCGTGGGACGCAGCATGACGTCCCGGACCGGCAACGCCACGCCGAGTTCCTCCTGCACGGCGTGTGCCATCTTGATCGCCGAGATCGAGGTGCCGCCGAGCTCGAAGAAGTTGTCCGCGACCCCGACGTCCGGGTGCAGCAGCACTTGCCGCCAGATCCGGTACAGGGCCATCTCGACGTGGTCACGGGGTGCGGCCGTGTTGACCCGCCCGGCGCGGGTGCCGGCGGTCGCGCTCAGCACCGCCTCCCGGTCCACCTTGCCGTTGCGGTTCAGCGGCAGCCGCGCGAACTCGGCGACGACCGCGGGGATCATGTAGTCCGGCAGCCGTTCCCCCAGCGCGAGACGCCATTCGTGGGGTGTCCGGTCGGGCCCGGGGTCGCGTCCCACGCCGGCCACCAGGTGCGGGTCGTCCGGCGTCCGGCGGTCGGCCAGGACGACCGCCTCCCGCACCCCGGGCACCGCCAGCAGAGCGGCCTCCACCTCGCCGGGCTCGATGCGGAAGCCGCGCAGCTTGAGCTGGTCGTCGTGGCGGCCGACGTACTGGGCGTTGCCGTCCGGCAGCCAGCGCGCCAGGTCGCCGGTGCGGTAGAGGCGTTCTCCGGGCACGAACGGGTCCGGTACGAAACGCTCGTCGGTGAGGTCGGGCCGGTGAAGGTACCCGTGCGCCAGGCTTGCGCCTCCCGCGTACACCTCGCCGGGAACTCCCACGGGCACCGGGCGCATGCGGTCGTCCAGCAGGTACAGACGCGTGCCGCGCAACGGCCGCCCGATGGGGCAGGACCGCGAGCGGGCCTGCGGATCGGTGTACGCGGTGGTGTAGAGCGTGGCTTCGGTCGGTCCGTAGCCGTAGCAGATACGAAGGCCCGGCAGTGCCTCGCGCATGCGGTGCAACGCGGCTTCCGGCAGGGACTCCACGCCGGTGAGGAGCTGGCGCAGGCTCAGCCCGGCCAGCCGCCGGGACGGGTCCTCGTCGATCCACATGATGTAGGAAGGGGGCAGGAAGGCCTGGGCCACCCGCCGCTCCCGCAGCCAGTCCATGAGCGCCCCGGGGTCGCCACGAAGCTCGTCGGGTACGAGGTGGAGCACCGCGCCCGTCGTCAGCGGTACGAGGAGTTCGTGGACCGAAGCGTCGAAGCCGATGCTCGACCAGGCCGACGCGGCTTCGCCCGCGGCGTCGCCCATGAGCTCGTGCCAGTGGTCGAGGAGGTTGACGACGCTGCCGTGGGTCACCGCCACCCCCTTGGGGCGGCCGGTCGACCCGGAGGTGTAGATGACGTAGGCCAACCGGGCAGGGTCCGGGGCGATCCGCGGCGCGGTCTCCCGCGTGCCCTCCGCCTCGACGGCGGCCAGGTCCTGCCAGAGTCCGCCGTCGGGCGCCGGGGCCGTGTGGTCGGTCAGCACCAGCGCCGGCTCGGCATCGGCCACCATGGCCGCGAGCCGTTCGGCGGGCTGCCCGGGGTCGAGCGGGAGGTAGGCGGCCCCGGCCTTGAGGACACCGAGGACCCCGACGACCAGTTCGAGCGTGCGCCCGGCGTGCAGGCCCACCACCTGGCCGGGGCGGACTCCGCGGGCGGTCAGGGCGCTCGCCAGCCGGTCGGCTCGCAGGTCCAGCGCCGCGTAGGTCACTTCCGCGTCCCCGGCGACCACCGCCGGCTGTTCGGGCCGGGTCCGCACCTGCTCCGCGAAACGCTCCAGCAGGGCGGCGGACGCCGGTGTCACCGGGTCGCCTCCCCAGCTGAACGTCGACAGGATCTCTCGCTGCTCGTCCTCGTCCAGCAGGGTGAGGTCGCCGACGTCCGCCGCGGGCCGCTCGGTCATCAGCCGGAACACCCGCAGCAGTTGGCGTGCGAACCGCTCGACGGTCGTCTGGTCGAAGAGCGCGGTGGCGTACTCGATCCCGCCGACCAGGCGCCGGCCCTCGTCGGCGACGACCGCCACCAGGTCGAATTTCGCGGCGACATGTGAGTCGTCCTCACGCACCTCGACGCTCACGCCGGGAAATTCGAGCTCCTGCCGCATGGAGGGAACCCAGGCGACCATCGTCTGGAACAGGGCCGTGTAGGCCGGACTCCGCGGCGGGTTGACCAGCTCCACGACCCGTTCGAAAGGCAGGTCCACATGGGCGAGGTCGTCACGCAGCCGCTGGTTCACGCGCTTCAGCGCCTCCCCGACGGTCGGTGAGCCGGACAGGTCGGCGCGCACGGCAAGGGTGTTGGCCAAGAAGCCGATGAGGCCTCCGACGTCGCCCTGCCGGCGGTTGGCCGTCGGGGTGCCGACAACGATGTCCTCCTGCCCGGAGAGCAGGGACAGCAGCAGCGACCAGCCGGTCAGGACCGTCGCGTACAAGGAGACCCCGTGCTCCTTCGCCAGGGCTCGCAGCGCCTGGGTGAGGTCCTCGTCGACGACCAGGGCCGCCCTGCCGCCCCGGAAATCCTGCTCGGGCGGACGGGTCCGGTCGGTGGGCAGGGGGAGCACGGCCGGGACCCCGCTCAGCGCACCGGTCCAGTACTCGGCGTACGCGGCGGACTCCTCTCCCGCCATCCAGTCCCACTGCCAGCGGGTGTAGTCGCTGTACTGCCACCGCAGTTCCGGCAGCGACACTTCCTGTCCTTCGTGCAGCGCGGCGTACATCGTGCTCAGTTCCCGCAGCAGCAGGGACTGGGACCAGCCGTCGAAAATGAGGTGGTGGGCCGTGAGCAGAAGGACGTGGTGGTCCTCACCGAGCACGACCAGACGGCCGCGCGTCATGGCCTCCTCCCCGAGGCGGAAGGGAGTGCTTCCCACCGCCCGCTGCGCCTGTGCGAGGCGCTCGTCCGCGTCCGGCATCCCTCTCAGATCCTCGACGGTGACGGGGAAGCCCGTCTCCGGGGGATCGACGACCTGAAGGGCCGAGCCCTCGGCCGGCACCAGCCGGGTGCGGAGCGCTTCGTGCCGGGCGGCGAGCAGGTGCAGCGCCTGGACGAGGAGGTCCGCGTCCAGCGGCCCCTTGAGGTCGAAGTTCATGAGCCCGTGGTACGCGGCGCTGGCCTCCCCACCCATCCGCGCCAGGACCCACAACCGCTCCTGTGCCAACGACAGGGGGGCAGGGTCGGACGAGGGGACGCCGGCGGGGCCTGATGCCGATGAGGCCGACAGGGTGGACGGGAGAATTCGGGGGGTGGCAATGCGAGGCACAAGGTCTCCTTCATGAGAAAGGAAGACGGCGAGACAGGCGCGGGACGCGGCGCAGGGACGGCCTGTGTCCGGTCGGCCGCACCGGCGACCGGGAGCATGGCGAGGGCGACAGCTGAATGCGTGGTGTCCGCGTCGCGCCTCGGCGTGCCGGGCAGGATTCCGAGGCGCCCGTCCGGCGGCGGGCTTTCGTCGTAACTCAGGAATGTTTATCGGCGCATCACTCGCGACGTGATGTCAGGGATATTGGTCGAAGCAGCTGGACTAGCAATAAATAACTAGCAATGCATATGGCTCATCACGAATTGATGGTTCGTCATGCAAAAGTACATCCCAGACTGCTTTAAAGGTCAACAGTGACGCAGGTCACACGCTTGCCTGGCGTCGAAGTGTTTGGGTCCGGCATGTCTAGAAAAAGGGTAAGGCGGCAATTCTGTCAAATATCACCACCCTTCCGTCATGGGGAACTGGGTGAGGGAAGTCCGATGCGCGCCGAAAAGGCGTGCGTTCCGGCGATGTCGAATCTCCCGCTCTTGCGGCGGGTCGTCGAAACCCGCGCGCCCTCCGGCCCGTCTAAACGTGATGGGCTGCACCGTTTCGCCGGACATGAAGCCTTGACGGGGCGTAGATCTTCATTACGCTGAAGCGGCTTGAGATGCACGGAGGAGCTTATGAGTAAGGCCCGAGCCGGTGCGGCGTTCACTCGGGCAGGTCCGGAGGGCGCACGCCCTCGATGTGCCCGCGGGTCGGCTGTTGGGCATCACCCCACGAGATCGGCAGCACCCCCTGGGGTTACCGGTTAAATCAATCCATCGTAGGGAAATGTCTGTATGTGTACTCTATCGGGACATGACGGCAAGGGATTTCCCGTCCCGTGTAAAACTGAAGCAAAAATTTTCATCTCCTACTGAATGCATATCGGTCCCGTCGGGTTCGCCATGAAGGGGTCCGGCCGGCGATTCACCTTTCGCAGGACCAGGTCCTCGACGGACCTGCCGGGTTCACTCCTTCTCCTCCGCCTGTTTCTCGCAGCGAGCCCCTCGCGACGCGGCTCCCATGCGAGTTCCCACCGTCGGCGGCGGTTCCCCGTCCGGGAATCCGCCCTTGAGCAGATCCGGCTCCAGCCGCTCGGGCACGCCCGAGCCGGGGTGTTGCCGTGTCTTCGCACGCCACACGCCACACGCCACACGCCGACGGACCCCCGGCCGATCCGGGCAACCCAGTAGAGGCCCATGCATGAGTGTTCGCCGAGACCGAAAGGTCACACCCCAGTTCCTGAGGACCGCGGAAAGGACGTTACTTCGATGAGCACCGACGGCCTGCCCCTGGACGGTGTGACCGTCCTCGACTTCACCCAGGTCTTCATGGGTCCCAGCTGCACCCAGCTGCTGGGTGACTACGGCGCCGACGTGATCAAGATCGAGCGCCCCGGAACCGGCGACCTCTCCCGGACATCCTTCCCGGACCGGGATGGGCTGGACGGGCCGATCTTCCTCGCCATCAACCGGAACAAGCGCAGCGTCTGCGTCGATGTCCGCGCACCCGAAGGCAAGGAAGTGATTCTGAGCCTGGTCCGCGCAGCGGACGTAGTGGTGAGCAACTTCCGCGGTGGTGTGATGGAACGGCTCGGTTTCGGCTACGAAGACCTACGGACGGTCAACCCTCGTCTCATCTGGGCCTCCGGCACCGGTTTCGGAAGCGCCGGCCCGTACAGCCACAAGGGCGGCCAGGACGTGATCAGCCAGGCCTACTCCGGGGTGATGTGGCGCCGCGAGTCCCCCGACCTACCGCTGTCCGTCTACCCCACCCCACTGGGCGACTACACCACCGGCATGCATCTGCTGCAGGGCATCCTGCTCGCGCTGTTCACCCGGACCAGGACCGGAGAGGGCCAGAAGGTCGAAGTCAGCATGTACGACTCGATGCTGCACATGCAGATGCAGGAGGCCTGCGCGCAGCTGAACCGTGGCTACGAGGTCAACTGGGCCAGCATGCCGCTCAGCGGTGTCTTCCCGACCATGGACGGCGCGGTCTGCATGGTCGGAGCGTTCAAGGAGAACCCGCTGCGCGCGGTATGCGCAGCCCTGGAGATGGACGAGGACCTCTCGCTGCGCGAGGAGTACTCCACCATGGAGGCGCAGTTCCAACGACGCCCGCAGCTCCAGGCGATCTTCCGGGAGCGGTACGCCGGCAACGTCACGGAGCACTGGATCCGACGACTGGAGGAGCAGGACATCCTCTGCGCACCGGTGCGCACCCTGGAAGAGGCTCTCGCGGACGAGCAGACCGCGGTCAACGGCATGATCGTCGATATGAACCACCCGGTGGCCGGCAAGGTTAGGGCGGTCGCTGCACCCATCCTCCTCTCCGGTGCCCGCATGGGCGTCCGCCACTGCCCGCCGCAGCTCGGTGAGCACAGTTCCGAAGTCCTCAGGGAACACGGCTTCGACGACGCCCGGATCGCTGCGCTGGTGGAGAGCGGTGTCCTGCGGTGACCGCGACGCCCTCCACGGACGACGTGCGCCTGGAGATCGACCAGCACGTCGCCCGTGTGACCATCGACCGACCCCGGGTGCTCAACGCCGTCGGCGCCAAGACGCTCCAACACCTCAACGAGGCTTGGGAGCGCATCGAGTCGGACCCCGAGGTCCGTGTCGTCGTCGTGACCGGCGAAGGCGACCGGGCCTTCTGCGCCGGTGCCGACATGTCCGCCGAGGAGACCGGCAGGACCGGCTTGGAGTACTGGGCCGCTCTCGACCCCAACGGTTTCGGCGGCCTGTCCCTGCGCACCACCCTCGACGTCCCGGTGATCGCCCGGGTGAACGGGTACGCCCTCGGCGGTGGCATGGAGATGGTCCTGGGCTGCGACATCGTGGTCGCAGCCGATCACGCCCAGTTCGGGCTCACCGAGCCCCGTGTCGGACGCGTCCCACTCGACGGAGGAGTCACTCAGCTTGTCCGCCGGCTGCCACATACCCAGGCGATGGGCCTGCTGCTCACCGGGCGGCGGGCGAGCGCGGCTGAGCTCGCCGGGATGGGACTGGTCAACGAGGTGGTTCCGGCCGAGCAGTTGGACGAGGCGGTCGACCGCTGGGTCGCCGGTGTTCTCGCGTGCGCTCCCACCTCGCTGCGCGCCGTCAAGCAGATGGTGCAGCGCACCGCGCACCTGACCAGCCAGGAGGCCCGGGCGACCCGCCTGCCGGCGCTGATGGCAGCCCTGGACAGCGAGGACAGTCGCGAGGGCGTCCAAGCCTTCAGGGACAAACGCCCACCGAACTGGCCTGGGCGCTGAACCGCTGGCGATCAGCGCGGGGTTGACCGCGACTCGTTCGAACAAACCGATGAGTCCGAATTCAGGCCCGGCCACGCTGAGGTGCACCGGGAGGCCGATGAGTCCGATCACGCCCAGTGCCACCGTGCTCCTGCCGACGGTGGGGGAAATGCCCTGCGGTGGCGTACTGGCGTCCCATCAGCACGATGAGCACGTTGCCGCTGGTGATCGATGAAAGGCACCGGCTGAGGGGCAGTCGATCTGCTTCGCGCCTTCCTGGCCGGGGCGATGCCGCGCTCGACCCGGATACGGCGCGAGGAGTGCGCCGTGCGCTGACGCTCGTACAACTCCTCGTACCGGTCCGGGGTGTTCTTCTTGAACTTACGGTGCGGGGCGTCACCACCGGCCGCCGGTCTGCGCCCCGCACCAGCCCCAGCTGACGAGCGTGGGTGATGTCCGCGCGGCATGCGGGCCGGGTCGGGCTGCACCGCTTCGAGATGCGCCGGATCAAGGTCGCCCCCCGTCAGTAACTCCCTCTTCCCCGGTGCCTGTCAGGCGGTCCGGATGGAGCGTCACCGTACCGGCCGCAGTACCGGCAAGGTCGCCGTCACCACCGTCTACGCGGTCACCGGTCGGCGTGAGCTGCCCGGTGTGGAGGTACGCACAGCGAGGTGACGGTCTCGATGGGGGAGCGGATCGGGGCGTATCTTCAGGGCGTATGGGAGAAAGAGGTAGTGGGTGCGGGATTATGGACACCGACTTTTCCCATGCCGCCCTCAGATGATCCGGTTTCGCCCGCTCCGCCGCTGTTCAGCGGCCCTCCTGCGCTGGAGTATGAATGATCGTATGGATCAACGGTGCGTTCGGTGCGGGGAAGACCACCACCGCACGGGAACTGATCGACCTGATCCCGAACAGCACACTCTTCGACCCCGAGCTGATCGGCACCGGGCTGGCGCACCTGCTGCCCGCCAAGCGCCTCGCCGAGGTCGGCGACTTCCAGGATCTGCCGATCTGGCGGCGGCTCGTGGTCGACACGGCGGCGGCGATGCTCTCCGAACTCGGGGGCGTGCTCGTGGTCCCCATGACACTGCTCCGCCAGGACTACCGCGACGAGATCTTCGGCGGCCTCGCGTCCCGCAGGATCGCGGTACGCCATGTGCTTCTCGCCCCGGCGGAAACGATTTTGCGCGAACGAATAGCCGGCCGGGAGGTCCCGCCGGACCTCCCCGACGGGGAGATACGGGTGCGCCAGTGGTCGTACGACCAGATCGAGCCCTACCGCGCCGCCCTGGCCGGCTGGCTCACCGCGGACGCCCACCTCGTCGACAACGGCACCCTCACCCCGTACGAGTCCGCCGTGCGCGTCGCCGAAGCCGTGAACAGCGGATCCGTGCCGGTCTGCGACATCGTGCAGACCCCCGAACCCACCTCGGAGACCGTCGCGGCGGGGGTGCTCCTGTTCGACGAACTGGACCGGGTCCTGCTCGTCGACCCGACGTACAAGGCCGGCTGGGAGTTCCCCGGCGGTGTCGTCGAATCCGGTGAGGCACCCGCGCGCGCGGGCATCCGCGAGGTCGCCGAGGAGACCGGTATCCGGCTGACGGACGTCCCCCGTCTCCTGGTTGTCGACTGGGAACCCCCGGAGCCCCCCGGTTACGGCGGCCTGCGCCTCCTCTACGACGGCGGCCGGCTGGGCGGCGGCGAGGCCCGGCAACTGGTGCTGCCGGGCCCCGAACTGCGCGACTGGCGCTTCGTCACGGAGGAGGAGGCCGCCACACTCATGCCCCCCATCCGCTACGAGCGCCTGCGCTGGGCCCTGCGAGCGAGGGAGCGGGGGGCCGCCCTGTACCTGGAGGCAGGAGTGCCCCAGGGCTAGCCGACGTTCATTTTTGAGGCCGACCGGCGTATGTCTTTCAGCCCGTCCGGTCCGCGCTTTTCAGGCCGACGGCCGTCTGTATTTCAGCCCGTCCGGCGTTTGAGGACGAGGCCGTTCAGGCCGATGGGGGTTCTGGGGGCGCAGCCCCCAGAACCTCGGGGCACGCCCCACCAGGGAGCGTGCCCCGGCTTCACCCCGCCGCGTAATTCCGGAGGAACAACGCCTCGGCCACAGCCAGCCGCTCCAGCTCCTCGGGCGACACGCTCTCGTTCACGGCGTGAATCTGCGCCTCCGGCTCGCTGAGCCCGATCAGCAGGATCTCCGCCTGCGGGTACAGCGACGCGAGGGTGTTGCACAGCGGAATGGACCCGCCCTGCCCCGCGTACTGCATCTCCGCCCCGTCGTACGCGACACTCATCGCCTCGGCCATCGCCGCGTACGCCGGGCTCGTGGTGTCGGCACGGAACGCCTGGCCCTGCCCGATCTGCTCGGTGCCCACCCGCGCTCCCCACGGCGTGTGCGCCTCCAGATGGGCCTGGAGCAGCTTGGTCGCCTCGACGGCGTCCACGCCCGGCGGCACCCGCAGGCTGACCAGCGCGCGGGCGCCGGCCTGCACGGACGGGGTGGCGCCGACCACCGGCGGGGCGTCGATGCCGAGCACGGTCACGGCGGGCCGCGCCCAGATACGGTCGGCGACCGTGCCCGAGCCGATCAGCCGCACGCCGTCGAGCACCTTGGCGTCCTTGCGGAACTGCGCCTCGTCGTACTGCAGGCCCTCCCACGACGAGGAGCCCGCGAGCCCGTCGACCGTGGTCGAGCCGTCCTCGGCGCGCAGCGAGTCGAGCGCGCGGATCAGCGCGCTCAGCGCGTCGGGGGCCGCGCCGCCGAACTGGCCGGAGTGCAGATTGCCTTCGAGGGTGTCGACCTGGACGCGGACGAGCGTCATGCCGCGCAGCGCGGTGGTGACCGTCGGCACACCGACCCGGAAGTTCCCGGAGTCGCCGATGACGATCGCGTCGGCCGTCAGCAGCTCCGGGTGTTCCTCGGCGTACCGCTCCAGACCGCCGGTGCCCTGCTCCTCCGAGCCCTCGGCGATGACCTTGACGCCGACCGGGACACCGCCGTTCGCCTTGAGCGCGCGCAGCGCGAGCAGGTGCATTATCAGGCCGCCCTTGCAGTCGGCGGCCCCGCGCCCGTACCAGCGGCCGTCCCGCTCGGTCAGCTCGAAGGGGGGCGTCTGCCAGCCGGCCTCGTCGAGGGGCGGCTGCACGTCGTAGTGCGCGTACAGCAGGACGGTCTTCGAGCCCTCGGGGCCGGGCAGGAAGCCGTACACCGACTGGGTGCCGTCAGGGGTGTCGAGCAGGGCGACGTCCTGGAAACCCTCGGCGCGCAGCGCGTCGGCCACCCAGTTCGCGGCGCCCTCGCTCTCGCTGCGCGGGAACTGGTCGAAGTCCGCCACCGATTTGAAGGCCACCAGCTCGGTCAGCTCCGTCTTCGCCCTGGGCATCAGGGAGACGACGGTCTCGGCGACCGGATTCGACGACATGGGCACGCTCCTCGTGGGTGCGACGTTGTACGAGTGGGTACGGCTGCGGATGAGCGCGCGAACGGGTGTGCGCGCTGCATACGCTGCCGATCCTCCCACAGCGGTCTTCGCCGGACGCCGCCGTAGGATGCGTGGAGTAGGTGCGGCAGGCGGCGGGATCGGAGCAGCAGACCATCGTGAGCAGCGAGAACTCTTCGGACGACGGACAGGACGACGGGCAGCAGGTGTGGGACGTCGTCGTGGTCGGGGCGGGACCGGCGGGCGCCTCGGCCGCCTATGCGGCGGCGGTCGCGGGGCGCCGCGTCCTGTTGCTGGAGAAAGCGGAGTTGCCCCGCTACAAGACATGCGGCGGCGGCATCATCGGACCGAGCCGTGACGCGCTGCCGCCCGGTTTCGAGTTGCCGTTCCGGGACCGGATCCATGCGGTCACGTTCTCGCTTGAGGGCAAGTTCGCGCGCACGCGCCGCTCCAAGCAGATGCTCTTCGGGCTCATCAACCGGCCGGAGTTCGACCAGCAGCTCGTCGAGCACGCGCAGAAGGCGGGCGCCGAACTGCGGACGGGCGCCACGGTCACCAGGGTGGAGCAGCACGGTTCGGCGGTCCCCGACCGGCGCTCGGTCGCGGTCGTCCTCCAGGACGGCGAGACGCTGCTGGCGCGGTCGGTGGTCGGCGCGGACGGCAGCGCCAGCCGGATAGGAGCACACGTCGGGGTGAAGCTCGACCAGGTCGACCTCGGCCTGGAGGCGGAGATCCCGGTTCCGGAGACGGTCGCGGAGGACTGGAAGGGCCGGGTCCTCATCGACTGGGGCCCGCTGCCCGGCAGTTACGGGTGGGTGTTCCCCAAGGGCGACACCCTCACCGTCGGGGTCATCTCGGCGCGGGGCGAAGGCGCCGCGACCAAGCGGTATCTGGAGGACTTCATCGCCCGGCTGGGCCTCGCGGGTTTCGAGCCCAGCATCTCGTCCGGGCACCTGACCCGCTGCCGCGCCGACGACTCGCCGCTGTCGCGGGGCCGGGTGCTGGTGTGCGGGGACGCGGCCGGTCTGCTGGAGCCGTGGACCCGCGAGGGCATCTCCTTCGCGCTGCGTTCGGGGCGGCTCGCGGGGGAGTGGGCGGTGCGGATCGCCGAGGCCCACGACGCCGTGGACACGCGGCGGCAGGCGCTGAACTACGCCTTCGCGATCAAGGCGGGGCTGGGTGTGGAGATGAGCATCGGCAGGCGCATGCTCCAGATCTTCGAGCGCCGGCCCGGAGTGTTCCATGCCGCGCTCACCGGCTTCCGGCCCGCGTGGAAGGCGTTCGCGGGGATCACCCGCGGTTCCACCTCGTTGGGCGACATGGTGCGTTCGCACCCGATGGCGGAGCGGGCCCTGAGCAGGATCGACCGCTGACTGCCGACCGCTGACTCAGACGGTCGGCCGCCGACTCGAACGGTCGGCCGCCGGC
>NZ_JBHXTO010000044.1:0-60278 GCF_042677425.1 Streptomyces sp. NPDC127119
CCCCTTTTCAGGGGCGCGGGGAACGGCGCAATCTTTTTGCCTTGAGGGGCGCGACCCGCACCCGACAACCCGCCGTCAGTCCCCGTCCGCGTCCACGACAACCCGCTTCGCGGAAGGCCCGGCGGCCCGCCACCCCCGCGCCCGAGCCCTCGGCAGAGCAACGGCACCCCACAGCACGGCGAGCACACCCCCGGTCCCGAGGACCACGAAGAGCGTGGCCCGGTCGGTGGCCCGATCGGCCGCGGTGGTGTCCCGCACGGTGACGGGATCAGCGGCCCGCTCGCCCCCAGCGGCCGCGTCGGAGTCGCTGAGGACCGTGGTGACGGCGGCGTAGGCATCGAGCTGCGGGGTGTCCGCCGGATACGCGGTCGCGGTCAGCCGGCGAGCGACGTCGTCGGCCGAGTCGTCGGGCCGGGCGGCCCGGACCACCGCGGCGGCCCCGGCCGCGTAGGCGGCGGCCACCGACGCACCCGCACCGAGGTAGTGCCCGTCACCGCGCGGCCCGCCGGAGACCACCCCCGCGCCGGGCGCCGCCAGATCGACACCGCTGGTGGCCAGGGCGTTGTCCGGGCGGGCTCCGGCGGGAAGCATGTCGGCGACCGACAGGACGCCGGGTTCAGCGGCCGGCCAGTAGCTGCGGGGCGCGATCTCGTCGGAGGCTCCGGCCCCCCGGGGCGGATCCGGCGTGGCCGCGGCCACCACCACCGCCCCCGCCCGCCGTGCGTCGGCGACCGCACGCGTCAGTTCCGCGTCACGGCGTGGCAGAGCCACGGAGACGGCGATGACGTCGGCATCGGCCTCGGTCGCCGCGCGTACGGCCGCCACGACCAGGGCGGAACTCGCCTGGCCGCGCTGGTCGGTGCCCCGTAGAGCCAGGATCTTCGCGCCCGGGGCGACACCGGTCAGCTGTGCGCCGCCCCGGCCGGCCCCGGCGATCAGTCCGGCCAGGAAGGTCCCGTGGCCGACGCAGTCGTCACCTGCCGTGCCCTGGGCGGTGACCCGGCCGTCGAGGCCCTCGGCCCCGGTGTCCACCCCGGTGTCGATCAGGGCGACGGTCACCCCGGCACCGGTGCTGTAGCCGTGCAGCCGGTCCAGATCGAGGCGCTGGCGCGACCAGTCCTGCTTCTTCGCCTTCTCGCGGGAGGCGGGCGTGCAGGGCGCGTCCGAGTCGATCGAGGAGGGCATGCCGGGCAGTTCCTGGCCCTTCTTCCCGTCGGCCGCCGGAACGCGCGTCAGGGGCGCCGCCTGGGCCGTGACGGCCGTGGGCAGCAGCAGGGCGGCGACGCAGCCGACCCCTGACAGCAGACGGGCCGCCTCGCGGGCGGAGGCCCTCATCGGGGCATCGCCTTCGGCGCCACGGTCACGACGTCACCGGGAAGGAGGATGCGCAGGTCGTCCAGGGTAGGAGCGGCCAGCGAACTGAGCCGTCGTGCCTGGCTGGTGACCATCGTCTCGACCACCTGGCGGGCCAGGCGGGCGTTGCCGAAGGACCGGTCCCGGGGCAGCGATTCGAAGTACTCCTTGAGCAGCGGGCCGGTGCCGGGGCCGCACTCGTACCCCATGTTCGCGGCCTGTGTCCGCACGATGGTGACCAGTTCCTCGGAGGAGTAGTCGGCGAAGCCGATCCGGCGCGGGAAGCGCGAGGACAGGCCCGGGTTGGAGGCGAGGAAGCGCTCCATCTCGTCGGTGTAGCCGGCGACGATGACGACCACCTCGTCGCGGTGGTCCTCCATGAGTTTCAGCAGGGTGTCCACGGCTTCCTGGCCGAAGTCGGCGCCGCCGCCCTTCGGGGTGAGGGTGTACGCCTCGTCGATGAACAGCACGCCGCCGCGGGCCTTCTCGAAGACCTCTCGGGTGAGCTGGGCGGTGTGGCCGATGTAGCGGCCGACCAGGTCGGCGCGGGCCGCCTCGACCAGCTGACCCCGCTGGAGTATGCCGAGCTGGGTGAGGATCTCCCCGTAGAGCCGGGCGACGGTCGTCTTGCCCGTACCGGGCGGGCCGGTGAAGACCAGGTGGTTGCTGAGCGAGGGCACCGGCAGCCCGGCGGCGGCCCGGTGACGGGCCGTGGTGATGAGGTTGACCAGGTCCGCGACCTCGCGCTTCACCTCGGACAGGCCGATCATGTCGCCGAGGCGGGTCAGCGGGTCGTCGGCCGGGGCCGCGCTCTCGGCGGCACCGGTGACGGCGGTCGCGGAGACGTCGTCGGGCAGCAGCAGCCGCAGATCACGCTCACCGACCTGCTGCTGGGAGGCGAGCCGGACCGCCTGTCTGTCCACCATCTCCTCGAACACCCCTCGCGCGGCGCGGCCGTTGCCGAAGCCCGCGTCCCGTGGCATCGCCTCGAAGTGCGCGGCGAGCGCGGCCTCGGTGCCCTCCCCCAGTTCGTACTGGTGCTGGGCGCACATGTTCTCCATGATCGCGACCAGTTCGGGCACCGAGTAGTTCTCGAACTCGACGGTCCGCGAGAAACGCGAGGCCAGACCCGGGTTGGAGGCGAGGAAGGAGTCCATCTCGCGGGAGTAGCCGGCGGCGACCACCACCACGTCGTCGCGGTGGTCCTCCATCAGCTTCAGCAGGGTGTCCACCGCCTCGCGGCCGAAGTCGGCGCCGCCGTTGTTGCTGTCCGAGGTCAGCGTGTACGCCTCGTCGACGAACAGCACGCCGCCGAGTGCCCGCTGGAAGGTCTCGGTGGTCTTGATGGCGGTACCGCCGACGACCTGCGCGACCAGGTCGGCGCGGGAGACCTCCACGAGGTGCCCGCTGCGCAGCGAACCCAGCTCGGCCAGGATCGACCCGTAGAGGCGGGCCACGGTGGTCTTACCGGTACCGGGCGGGCCGGCGAAGATCAGGTGGCGGCTCATCGGCGGGGCAGACATGCCGAGCTGTTCGCGGCGCTGGGCGAGCTGGGTCAGGTTGACCAGCGTACGGACCTGCTGCTTGACGTTCTCCAGGCCGATCAGCGCGTTCAGGGCGCCGAGCGGGCCTTCCGGGCGGTCCGCCGCGGGCCCGTCCGCGGCGCCGGAGCCCGCGGGGTCGGTGTTCTCGGCGCTGCCGGAACCCCAGGCGTCCCGCTTGCCGTTGCCGTTGCTGTTCAGGCCCTCCACGGCCAGCCGCTCACCGGGAGCGGTCTGCACCAGGCCGCCGCCCTCGTTCTCCCGGGCGAGGCAGTTCACCAGGGAGACCGGCGCGGTGGACTCGATCCGGAAGCCGTCCTGGGCGCCGCCGGAGACCTCGCAGCCGCTGAGCGAGGCGAGCGCGCCCTCGCGCAGCAGGAATCCATGGCCTCTGGGGGCGTGCACCGAGGTGCGGTTGGCGGTCAGTTCGCCGCCCGCGGCGACGACCACGCCCTCCTCGCCGGATATCTCGATACGGAAGTCGCGGACGGTGACGTTGCCGCCGTCGTCGACGACCAGGCCGTTGGTGGTCGTGTCGGAGACTCCGCCACCGGCCAGGTAGAGGGTGCTGCCGGAGGCGACGCGTACGCCCGCGCCCTTCGGCCGGACGATCTCGCAGTCCTCGGCGCGGCCCCGGGCGTCCTTGGAGAGCACGATGCCGTCGCCGGAGGGCTCCACCAGTCTGGCCCGGCGCAGCAGCGGGTTGGCGCCGCCGCGCACAGCGATGGCGGGCGAGCCGCCGATCACCTCAAGGTGGTCGAGTTCCGCCGCCGAGTCCTCCTCGAGGAGCAGCCCGGTCTGGTCGCAGTCGCGGACCGTCAGGCCGGTCAGGGCCGGGGAGGCCGCCCCGGCGACCCGCAGGGCGGCGCCTTGCGCGCCGTCCACCCAGCAGTCCTCGAAGGTGCCGCGCGACCGGTCGGTGACCAGCACGCCGTGTCCGCGGGTGCGCGAGACACGGCAGCGGCGCAGTGTCGGGTCGGTGCCCTTGGCCAGGACGATCCCGTTCCCGGACGAGCCGGTGACGCGGACGTCCTCCAGCGTCGTACGGCCCGCGCTGCTCAGGTGCACACCGGTGCTGGTGTCGTGGACCACCGTGCGGATCACCGAGAGGGAGCTGTTCTCCTCCAGGGCGATGGAGGGTTTGTCGGTGGAGGAGATGTCGCAGTCCTCGACGGTGCCGCGGGATTCGCCGTTGGCGAGCAGGCCGTTGCCGCGGGCGTCGCGGACCGTGCAGCCGCGGACCCGTGCCTCGCCCTGCTCCGCGAGGACCAGGCCGCTGGTGCCCAGGTGCTCGAAGGTGCAGGACTCCACGGTGGTGGGCGTGGTCGAGGTGACCACGATGCCCGCGCCCTGCGAGTTGCTCACCCGGCACTCGCGCAGCGCGATCGAGCCGGTGCCCCCGGCCAGCAGCGCCGTCCAGGCGGAGCCGATGATCTCGCAGCCGTCGAACGCGGCCTGTCCGCGCCGCACGTCCACGGCGGGCTGCTCGGCGTCGCCGCCGCGCAGGGTGAGTTCGGAGACCATCACGGCATCGGCGCGCAGCGCGAGCACACTGCCCGAGCGCGGCCGGATCTCCACGGTGCCCCGGCCCTCTTCGGCAGTGAGGGTGACCCTGGTGTTGATCACCAGGTTCTCCGCGTACGTCCCGGGCCGGACGCTGATCAGCGCGCCGGTACGGGCAGCCGAGAGTGCCTCACCGATCGTCCGGTAGCGATCCCGGTCCCCCGGACCGACCGTCAGTACCTGGCGCGACACGCACCAACCTCCTTGCCACGGGGGCTTCATCTACGGGCGCCCCCTCACCGGGGGCGCGTGTCGGTGAAACCGACGGTGCCATCATGCCTCGCCCTGGGGCGGGCGGGTGCCGAGAGGGGTGCTCCCGGGCTCTCCGGGACCCTCTCGGGCTGCGGGCGCCTTGTCTCAGACGCTCCACTTCTGGTTGTCGGTCCCCGCGCAGCTCCACAGCTGCAGCCAGGCACCGCTGCCCCGGTTGTTGTCCTTGATGTCGACGCACTTGCCGACGACGGTGTTGACCAGGTCGTGGCTGGCGTTCAGCACGAACTTCTGGGCGGCGTTGCCACTGCACCGGGCGATCTGGATGGGAGTGCCGTCGTTGTAGTTCGCATTGGCCACGTCCAGGCAGAGGCCCTTGATGCGGACGGTGCCGTCGGAGGCGAACTGCCATTTCTGGGCGGCCCCGCCGTTGCAGTCCCACACGAACAGCTTCTTGCCGTCGCCGAAATCACTGCCCGGTACGTCGATGCACTTGCCCGAGAGATGACTGCGCAGGGAGACGGGGGCGCTGAGGGTCACACCCGATCCGGCCTTCGTGCCCTGACTCTTGCCCCCACCGGACGTCGTCTTCCCGCCGCTCTGCTTCGCCGGCTCGTCCTTCTGGCCGGAGTCCTTCCCGGCGGCGTCCTTCCCGGCCCCGCCGCCCTCCTTGCCCTCGCCCTTGTCCTTGCCCTCGCTCTTCGCCGGGGCGGACGTGGCGGCGTTCTGGGCCGACTTGCCCTGCTCGACGGGGTCCTTCTTCCCGTCGCCCGCGGACCCGGCGTCCGGGGAGGTCTGCGCGAACTCACCGGGTACGTCCTGGGCGTTGCCACCGAGCACGGTTCCGGCGGACGCCGGTCCCCTGCGGTCCTTGTCGTCGTCCCCGCCGAGCATCAGCAACGGCACGGACACGAGCAGCGCGCCCGCGACGGCGGCCCCGGCCAGCACGGCCTTGCCCGGCCGGCCCACGGGCCCGGTCTGCTGCTGCGGCCGGTCGATCGCGGTCGCCGTCATGGTCCGTACGAGCGCGGGGAGACGGCTCTTGGCCGCGGCGGCGGCACCGGGGTCGGCCTCGGAGTCGGTCCCGCCCTCGGAGTCGTTCCCGGCTTCGGGCTCGGTCCCGGCCCCGGCTTGCGGCTCGTTCCCGGCTTCGGGCCCGCCGGTCCTGCCCTGGGGGGCCATCCCTTCGGCCTCACCGGACTTCGTACCGGCCTTCGCCGCCGCGGGCTCGGGCGTGCGCTCCGCCTCGGGCGTGCGCTCGGCCTCGGGCGTGCGGCCCGCCTTGGACCGGGGCTCGGGCGCGGCGACGGCGGCAGGGGCGGGGGCGGCGGTCGCGGCCGTCTCCTCGCCACCAGAAGCGGCACCGGAACCAGAACCGGCATCCGCACTCGGGGAGGCAGGGGGCTGCTGGGTCGAACGTGTCACGGGGTCCTCCCTGCGATGTGGGGGCTGTGGGGGTGAAGTTCAGGAGAACTGTCGGTGGAGGGTTCGCCGGAGGAGACATCGGAGGCGGCATCCGAGGATGCGGCCCCAGAACCCTCCGTCGTCACGGCGTCCGCCGCGGCGGCCTCCTCGACGCCCGGTCCGCGTTCGGGACCGAGAAGACTGTCCGCCGGGACCAGCAAGGGGGCCGCGGCTCCGGCGTTGACCATCAGCTGGGTGCCCGAACCACTCAGTGATCTTGCCAGTTGCCGCGCCGGAAGCCTGCCATGACGAAGTACCGGGGACATGAACTCGTGTGCCGGTGAGGTGAACAACAGCACCACCGGCGCCCCGTCCTGCCCGGTGCCCGTGAGCGGCCCGCCGTCCGGCGCGCGCACCACGGTCACCTCCGCCTCGGCGAGCGCAGCGAGTGCCTCGTCCACCGAGCCGTAACCGGTGGCGGCCCGTTGCGCCGCCGCGTCCACCGGGTCGGTGGGCTCCGGCCAGCCGAGCACCTGGGCCGAGGGCCGGTACGCCGGGTTGGCGCGGTACTCGCCCACGCCCCCGCTCTCGTCCGACTGCCACTCCCCCAGGACCGCCCACTCCGGCGGGGTGCGCTCCTCGGTCCACTCCGGGTCGACCACCCCGATCCAGTGACCGGGAGCCCGGCGGGCGGCGGCCCGTACGGCTTCGGGTATGTCGGGGTTGTCCGAGGTGTTCACGGTGTTCGTCGCGTCCGATGCGTCCGTGACGTCGGCGACAGGTGATTCGGGGACGGCGGTCCCGCCGGAGCCGTCGGGCATCACGGGCAAGGCGTCGTGCCTGCCCTCCTGCCGTTCTCCGGGCCGCATCTTCACCTGAACTCTTCGGTCCGTACGGATTCCTGGGTGCCGCACCACACGCGCGCACGCCGATGCCGATATCGATCAGATCGGGGAGCCAACAGGATGCCACACGAGCCCCACGCGTGGGGCGTTGGGGCCGACCCGTATCGGGCGACCGTGTGCCCGTTTGCTGTCCGGATGGAGAACTTTCCGGGAGCAGTGAGGCGTGGGTGGACAAAGCGCAGGGGCGGTTGGGGCTGAGGGTGCTGCTGTCGCCCCTGGGACGGGCTAGGTTGGATCTGCCATCGGACCCGTCCACGTACAAGTGCCCTGTACCGCCTTGTACACCTGCCTTCCCTCCGGACGTCCAAGCCAGGACCGTACGGGAAGGCCTCGCAGCTCAGGAGGGCGTCGGATCGGCCCAGCCGTTGTTCGGGCCGGTGCCCACCACCGACAGCTCCGCCACCGAGGAGGAGTACCGCATGTCCCCCCAGCACCACACCCCCGGCGCGAAAGCGGAGGGGGCCGCCGCCGGCGCGGAGGAGGCCGAGTCCGCACCCGCGTCCCCACCCGCGTCGTCGTCGGCACCGGACGAACGAGCGCCGGCACCTGCCGAGGCCGCTCGGACCACTGCCGAGACCTCCGAGGCCCCGGAAGCCCCGGAAGCCTCCGAGGCGAACTCAGGCGCCGCCCCGGCAGGGAAGAAGGGCACCACCCCGGACCCGGAGAGCGCCACCGAGCCGGACGCCGAGACCGGCACCGCGCCGGCCGGGCAGACCGCCGGCGCTCCCGCCACGCCGTCCACCCCGGCCGGTTCCCCCACCCCCACCGCCCCTGTGGAGCCCTCGTCCACGGCGGAGACCACCGGGACACCTGAGGCGCGCACGGAGGGCGTCGCCGTGGCGACGGCCGTCGCGACGACCCCGCCGGGCACGAAGACCGGCACCGGCGTCAACAACGGACGCCCCCGCAAGCCGGTCCTGGCCGGGGCCGCGATCGCCGGCGCCGTCCTGATCGCCATACCGCTGCTGCTGGCCGGGAGCGCGCAGGACGACGGGCGCCCCGACACCAAGGGGCTGGCCGCCGACGGTTCCGACACCGTCCTGAACGCGAGCTCCGCCCCCGCCGGCCTCGACGACTACGTGGCCGAGAAGCCCAGTTCGTCCCCGCGCAAGGAGAAGCCGAAGAAGACCGAGGCTCCGCAGGTCGTCCCCAAGGCCGTCGCGCCCGTGCCGGAGACGAAGACGAGCAGCCCGGCCGCGAAGAAGTCGAAGTCCCCGGCCAAGGACAAGCCGAAGGCGGCCCCGAAGCCGAACTGGGGCACCAAGACCGTCTACGCGACCACCGTCCTGCAGGCGGGCCAGTCCTGGAGCACCAACCGCATCCGCATGATCATGCAGGGCGACGGCAACCTCGTCGTCTACAACGAGAAGAACAAGCCGATCTGGGCGTCCATGACCTTCGGCAGCAACCACCGGGCGATCTTCCAGGAGGACGGCAACCTCGTCATCCACAACGGCGACGACCGCCCGATCTGGGCCTCCAAGAGCCACGGCCACGCGAACGCCCAGCTGATCCTGCGAGCCGACGCGAAGGTGGTCATCCTCCACAACGGCGGAGTCATCTGGTCGACCTGACCGCAGCGGTCGCCGCCCCCTGTGCGGCCGTCACCCGGCTGACCGCCTCGTAGCCCGCCATCAGGCCCCTGCGCCCGCCCCCGAACCGGGGACGGCCGCGGGGGCCTGTGGCTTGCGGCCTGCGACTCGCGGCCTGCGACGTGCGACCTGTGGCCTGCGACTTGCGGGGGCCCATGTACTGCTCATACTTGTCTCCCCGCAGCGCGCCGCCTCCCCTTCTTCGCGCGCGGACGCTTCGCTCAAGCACCAACAGCTCGCCCACGCACGAACGAACGGACTCATGACTCCTCCTGAAACCCTCCTGGACGTGCTGCTGGACGCCGCCCACCGGGCACCTGGACAAGTCGTCGTCCACGTCCGCGGGGACGGCGGCGAAGTGGCCGTCACCTTCCGGCAGCTCCTCGAAGAGTCCCTCCGGGTCGCGGGCGGCCTCCGTGCGGCGGGAGTCGCCCCGGGCACCTGTGTGCCACTGCTCGCGGACCGCAGCGAGGACTTCCAGCCGATGTTCTGGGGTGCGCTGGCGGCCGGCGTCGTACCGGTGCCGCTCGCGCCCGACGCGCGGCGGGTCGGCCCTGTGTGGGAGCACCTCGGCCGTCCGCCCGTCGTGGTGGACGCGGCCTGCGCGGACGTGGCCGGCGAACTGCCGGGCCCTGTCGAGGTGTTGCGGCTGGAGACCCTGCGGGAGTGCCCCACTCCGGCCGCACCCGCGACGCCCGCACCCGACGACCTGGCGTTCCTGCAGTTCTCGTCCGGCAGCACCGGCGCGCCCAAGGGCGTGGAACTGACCCACGCCGCCGTGGTGGCCAACCTGCGGCAGATAGTGGCCGTCTCGGCCCTGTCCGAGCAGGACGTCCTGGTCAGCTGGATGCCGTACTTCCACGACATGGGTCTCATCGGCACCCATCTGGCACCGCTGGCCTCGCGGACGAAGCAGGTGAAGATCGGCCCGCTGTCGTTCGCGAAGAACCCGCGTCTGTGGCTGGACGTGACCGCCCGGCACCGGGGCACGGTCCTGTCGGCCGCCAACTTCGCGCTCGCGCTGACCGTCCGGCGCGTACCCGACGACGTACTCGCCGGACTCGATCTGAGTCCCGTACGGCTGATCCTGGTCGGGGCCGAACCCATCTCCGCGACGGTGTGGAGGGACTTCACCGCCAGGATGCGTCCCGCCCGGCTGGACCCGCGGGCGGCGACACCCGTGTACGGGCTGGCCGAGGCGACCTTGGCGGTCACGTTCCCGCCATTGGGCGAGGTGGCGGTTCCCGTCACCCTGGAGCGGGCCGCGCTCGCCCGGGGCGTGGTCGTGGAACGCGAGCCGGGTGGTGACGTCGTGGAGGTGATGGACGTCGGCCCGCCCGTGCCGGGCTGTTCCGTCCGGATCACCGACGACGCCCGCCGGCCGCTGGGCGACCGGCGGGTGGGTCACATCGAGGTACGGGGTCCGCAACTCGCCCGCGGTTACCACCGGCTCCCGGAGACGACGGCGCTGTCCTTCGCCGAGGACGGGTGGCTGCGGACCGGTGACCTGGGGTTCCTGCGGGACGGCCGGCTGTGCGTCAGCGGCCGTCACAAGGATGTCCTCTTCCTCAACGGCCGTACCTTCCACGCCCCGGACATGGAGGAGGTCGCGGGCGCGAGCCCCGGACTGCCGCCGGGCAGCCCGGCGGTGATCGGCTCGACCGACCCGGTGACCGGCGCCGAGCGGGTGGTGGTCTTCGTGCCGTGGGCCCGGCCCCCACGCGGTGCCGCCGAGGTGCTGGACGGGGTCGCGCGCCGGATCCGTACCGCGCTGGGGCACGACGACGTACGCGTACTCGCGCTGCCGCCGTCGGCGTTCCCGCGCACGACGAGCGGCAAGCTGCAACGGCAGCGGATGCGGGCGCGGTTCGAGGAGGGCGCGTACCTGCCCTCGGCATCGTCCTCGTCCCCGCCCCAGTCCTACGAGATCCATGAGGCTTCCGGAGCCCCCGCGGCTCCCCGCTCGTACCCCGCCATGCGGCAAGTGGTGCGCAGTGCCTGGGCCCAGGCACTGCGTCTGCCGGAGGCGTCCTTCCGCGACCGGGACCGCTTCTCCGAGCTGGGCGGCACCTCGCTGAAGGCCATGGAGGCACTGGCCCAGTTGGAAGAGTCCCTGGGGGTCACCCTGGGCCCGACCGTGATGCGCCAGGACACCGTCGCGGCGCTCACCGACCATCTGCTGGACACGGCGGAAGAAACCAGGGCGCCGCACACGTCGCCTACGGACGAGCCGTCGGTTCCGCCCTCGCCGCACGACGCGTCGTCCGCGACGGCTACAGCTATCGTGGCGATGGCCTGCCGCTTTCCCGGCGCGAGCACGCCGGAGGAGTTCTGGGAGCTGCTGACGGCAGGCCGTGACGTCGTCACCGAGCTGCCACAGGACCGTTGGGGCACCACTGACACCACTGGCACCACTACTGACACCGCCGGCACCGCCCGGCCCGGCCGTTGGGGCGCCTTCCTCGACGACCCGGACGCCTTCGACGCCGCCCACTTCGGCATCGGCGACGAAGAGGCCCGTACGCTCGACCCGCAGGCCCGGATCTTCCTCGAACTCGCCCACGAGGCCCTGGAACGCGCCGGTTACGCCGGACCCCGCCGACGCGGCGTACGGGTCGGCGTCTTCGCCGCGGTCGGGGACAGCGGCTACCGCCAGGTCCTCGCCGACTCCTCCCCCGCCCTCGTCCCGTCCGCGACAGCGCTGACGGGCAATCTCCCCAACCTCGTCGCCGCCCGCGTCTCGCACTGCCTCGACCTGGACGGCCCGGCCCTCGCCGTGGACACCGCGTGCTCGTCGGGCCTGGTGGCGCTGCACCTGGCCCGTCGCAGCCTCGCGGACGGCGAGTGCGACCTCGCCGTCGTCGGCGGAGTCAACCTGCACCTCACCCCCGACGGGTACGAGGCCCTGGAAGCCGCCCAGGCCCTCTCCCCCACCGGCCGCAGCCGCGCCTTCAGCACGGCCGCCGACGGATTCGTACCCGGCGAGGGCGGCGCGGCCCTCGTCCTGCGGCGCGCGCAGGACGCCCACCGGGACGGCGACGACGTCCTCGCCCTCGTACGCGGCACCGCCGTCAACAACGACGGCACCTCACTGAGCCTGATGGCCCCCAATCCCCTGCGCCAGCGCGAGGTCATCACGCGCGCGTACGAGGTCTGCGGCGTCGATCCGGCATCGGTGACGTATGTCGAGGCGCACGGGACGGGGACGGCCGTCGGGGACCCCATCGAACTGCGGTCCCTGGCCCACGCCTTCCCGCCCCGCGCGGACGGCCGACCGCGGTTGCTGGGCTCCGTGAAGACGAACGTCGGACACCTCCTGAACGCGGCTGCCCTGCCGTCGCTGGTGAAGGTGGTCCTGGCCTTGCGGCACGGCCGGCTGCCCGCCTCCTTGCACCACTCGCCGCCCTCGCCCGCCGTCGCCCGGTCCGGATTCTCGCTGGTCACTGACGCAGACACGTGGTGGTCGGCCGGCCCTCGCAGGGCCGGTGTCAACGCCTTCGGCTTCGGCGGCACCAACGCGCACGCCGTCCTGGAACAGGCATCGCCCCGCACGGCCCACGAACCGACCGGCGGCGACAGCGGCCCGCACCTGCTGGCTCTCTCGGCGAACAGCGCGGCCGGGTTGGACGCCTGGGCGTCCCGGCTCCTCGACCATCTCCACGAGCACCCGGAGTCGGACGAGGGTGACGTGTGCCGGGCGGCGGCCATGGCCCGCGACGAGGGTGTGCATCGCCTCGCCGTCGTGGCCGAGGGTGACCTGCGCGAACGCCTCGCCGACGCCGTCGCCACTGCCACGGCTCGCGGTGGCGACCGGCTGCCGGGCGTGGTCGGCGGGACGGTGACGAACCGGCCGCGGACCGTCTTCGTGTTCCCCGGCCAGGGCTCGCTGCGACCGGGCCAGGGTGATGCCCTGTACGCCACCGCACCGGTGTACCGCGACACGCTCGACGAGGCGTCGGCCCACGTCGGCGCGGTGCACGGGCGGGAGTTGACGGCCTGGTGCGTCGACCCCGAGGTGGAGGCAGGCGCCCAGGCCGCCACCGAGGTGGCCCAGCCGCTGCTGGTGGCCCACGGGGTCGCGCTCGCCCGGCAGTTGCGTGCCTGGGGCGTACGGCCGGACGCGGTGGTCGGACACAGCGTCGGGGAACTGACCGCAGCGTGCGTCGGCGGAACGCTGTCGTTCGCCGACACGCTCGCCTTCGCGGCGGAACGCGGACGCCTCATGGGCACGGCGACCCCGCCGGGCGCGATGGCGTCGGTGCGCGGGGCCGACGAGGAGCAGGTGGCGGCGCTGCTCGCGGCGGCTCCCGAGGAACTGGCGGTCGCCGCGTACAACGGCCCCGGCAGGCTGGTGCTCTCCGGCGGCCCCGACGCGGTCGAGCGGGCCGCACGGGAACTCTCCGCGCGAGGCGCCTCCGTACGCGCGCTGAACGTCTCCCGCGCCTTCCACTCACCGCTGATGAAACCGATCGCCGCCGCACTGGTTACCGCAGCAGCCCGGTTGAAGGTCACAGCTCCCGGCACTCCCGTGCTGAGCACGCTCACAGCCGAGTGGCAGCCACGCCTGGACCCGGACCATCTGCGCGCACACGCCCTGCGGCCGGTGCTGTTCGGGCAGGCGGTGACCCGGCTGCTCGACGAGGGCTACGACACGTTCGTGGAACTGGGGTCGCGGGACGACCTCGCCGGTCTCGTACGGGCGACCGCCGCCGCGCGGGAGCCCGCGGGCAGGAACGGCTCCGGCAGGGACGTCCTCGTGATCTCCGCGCCTCTTGGGCCGGAGCGTTCCGGAGCACGGAAGGGCGATGTCCCGGGCGGGGCACGCCAGTTGCTGGAGACCACGGCACACCTGTGGGCACGCGGCGCGTCACCGGACCGTACGGAACCACTCGACAGCGCCGCGGGCCGTCGGCGGATTCCTCTGCCGCCCTACCCCTACCAGCGGCGCCGCCACTGGCCCGAGGCGGCGCGGCCCGGCCTGCTGCATCACGTCACCTGGCAGGAGACGCCCCGGTCGCCGCAGAACGCGTGCGGCCCCGTACTGGTGACCGGCCCGGACTCGACGGCCGTGTACGACCTCACCCAGCGCCTCGCGGACCAGGGTGTGCAGACGGACGCGGACCCCGAAGCCCGTCCGCAGGCGGTGATCCTGCTGGCCGGGCCCGCCGCTCATGGCACGTCCGCCGACATCGAGCGGATCCAGCGCGAGCTGGTCACGGCGTTCCACGAGGCGCTGACCCTGTTCGACCTGACCGGGGCCGGTCGTCTGCTCGTCGTGACCGAGGACGCGCACGCCACCGGGCACGGTCGCGAACGGCCGAACCCGGTCCAGGCGGTACTGGGCGGCCTGACGTCGGCCGTGCCGTCGGAGTCCACCGGAGCCCTGGCCAACTGGGTCGACCTCTCCTCCCTCGACGACCCCGAGCAGCGCCTGCAAGCCGTCCTCAGCGAGGTGACGGCACCCCGGGCGGCCGGTGCCGTCGCCTGGCGGGACGGACAGCGGCTGGTACGGACCATCGCCCCGCGAGCGGCGGAACCGTCCGGCGTCCCTGACCGGCTGCCCGCCGACGGCACCTTCCTGATCACGGGCGGCGCCGGGGGCCTCGGCTCCGCGCTCGCCCGTGAACTCGCCGGGCGCGGCCGACCGGTACTGCTGCTCACGGGCCGTTCCCCGCACCCGCCCGCGGGCCTGCTGGAAGACCTCACCGAACTCGGCGCCGACGCCCGCTACCACCGGGCCGACCTCACCTCGCGGGACGACGTCGAGGCGCTGATCGCCGAACTGCCCGCGCCGGACGCCGTCTTCCACGCGGCCGGAGTCGTACGTCCCGGAAGCCTGCGCGGGACCAAGGTGGAGGAGACGATGGAGGCGCTGGGCGTGAAGACGCTCGGCACCCTGCTGCTGTCCGAGGCCCTCACCAGGCACGGCCACAGCCCCCAGGTGTGCGTGGCGTTCTCCTCCGTCTCCTCGGTACTGCCGGGGCTGGCCGGAGCGCTCGGCGCCTACGCCGCCGCCAACGCCTTCCTCGACTCCTTCGCGGGCGCCGAGCGGCAGGCGGGGCGGCCGTGGCTGTCGGTGAACTTCGGACCGTTCGCCGGGACGGGTCTGGCCGCCGCGTTCGCGGCCGATGCCCTTCCCGACGGAGGCGGCCGACTCCTGGCGACCGCCCCGGCGTTGGCGGCGCTGCGGACCGCGTGCGGCACGGATCAGGCCCAACTGGTCCTCGCCGACCGGCCGACAGACCGGCCGACGGACAGGCCGAACCGATCTCGCGCCCAACTGCCGGGTACACGCACGCCATTGGACGAGCCACGTCCTGCTGCCGACACCGTCCCGTCCCTGTCCGGCACCGCCGCAACGCTGCGGGAACTCCTGGCACAGTCGCTGAGCGTCCCTGCGTCCAGCGTCGACGACGACGCGCCGTTCCTCTCCCTGGGGCTGGACTCGCTGGGCGCGGTCGACCTGGTCAAGCGACTCGAACGCAGGACGGGACGGTCGCTGCCCGCCACGCTCTTCTTCGAGTACCGGACCGTACGGGAGCTGGCCGCCCACCTGGACGCAGACAGCGCCCCGGTTGCCACGGAGGCAGAGGCGGAGGCGGAGGCGTCCGCCCCCGTACCCGTCACGGACTCGGCCCCCTTCGCCCTCACCCCCGTACAACTGGCCCTGCACACCAGCAGCCGGCTGCATCCCGGCGTCCCGGCCCGCGGTCATCTGCGGCTGACGGTCCGCGGTCCTCTGGACACGCACGTACTGGGTCAGGCGCTGGCCGGTCTGGCCGACCGGCACGGCATGCTGCGCCTGCGCATCGACGATCCGGGCACGGGATCCACAGGTCCCGTGCAGCGGCTGGCTCCGGCCGCTCCGCTGTCGACCTGGTACGAGGTCCGCGAGTGCGCCGCCGAGCAGGTGACCGACCTCGAAACGGCCCTCTGCAACCGGCCCTTCGACCTGGCGACCGAGCCGCCCGTGAGGGCCGTGCTGCTCGTTCAGGAAGCAGGTGTCGCCCATCTGCTGCTGGTGGTCCACCACGCCGCGGCGGACGGATACAGCCTCAACGTCCTGGCCGAGGAACTGTGGGCCTCGTACACCGCGCTGTGGCGAGGAGAACACCCGCGGCCGACGCCGGACGCGCCGAGCTTCGCGCAGTACGCCCGCACCACTCGCTCTTCCGTGACCACCGCGTCGGACGCCGACCGCCGCTACTGGACCGGGCGCCTGGCGGCACACGGGGCCGGGCGGGGCGACCGGCTGCGGCTGCCCTACGACGGCGATCCCGACGCACCCCCGTCGGGCCCGCTCGTACAGCACTACGGCTCACTCGACGCGGCCCTCACCGCCGGACTGGAACGGCTGGCCGCCGCACACGACGTGTCCCTGTTCCACCTGCTGCTCGCCGCGTACGTGCGCTGCCTGTCGCGCTGGACCGGCCGGCGGGACATCGCGGTCAACGTGGCCCGCGGCCGACGCGAGGATCGCTTCCCCGACGTCGACCGGCTCATCGGCCCGCTCGCCGACACTCTCCCCCTGCTCTGCAACACCACCCCCGACGAACCGGTCGTCGCGCTCGCGCAACGGCTGCGCCGGATCTGGCTGGAGAGCGAACAGCACTCCGGGCTGAGCAGCCTCGACCTGGCCGCCCTCCTGCCGGGCGGCGGCCCCCGTACGGCGAGCCCGGCGGGCTTCAGCTTCGCCCGCTTCCCGGCACGCATGGCGGCCGACTGCCCGGTCGAGGTACGGGCCGACGCGGCCGGTACCGGCTCGGCCGCGACCCGGCTGAGCCTGCTGTGCTGGGCGGACGAGTCGACGCTGCGCATGTCGTGGAACTTCCCGTTGCCCCTGTTCGCGCCGAGCACGGTGGCGCGTCTGGACGGGGAGTACCGCGACGAACTGGCCGCAATGTGCACGCCGTTCACCGAGTCTCCTCGGGTGGCCGGGACATCACACGGTGTCGTCGGCCGACTCCTCCGCCAGTCCCGCTCCACACCCGACGCCACCGCGGTGGAAGCCGACGGCACGATCCTCACCTACGCGGCACTCGACCGCGCCTCCCAGCTCCTGGCGACCCGCCTGCACGCCGAAGGTGTACGCGCGGGTGACCTGGTCGGGCTGCTCACCGAGCCCGGCCCGGACACCGTGATCGGTGTGGTCGGCATCCTGCGCGCCGGGGCCGGCTGGGTCCCGCTGGACGCGACGTACCCGCCCGCCCGCCTGGCGGACCAGCTGAAACGCGCGGACGTCTCCACCGTGGTGTGCCATGAACCGACCGTGCGAGTAACGAAGTTGCTCGGCAACGACGGAGTGCGTGCGGTCCGCGCCGACGGCTCGCCGGACCCGCGGACCGACACCGCAGTGCCCGTCCCCGCGCCCGTCTCGGCTCCCGACGCGATCGCGTACGTCATCTTCACCTCGGGCTCCACCGGCCGCCCCAAGGCCGTGCCCATCACCCACGAGGCGATGGAGAACTACCTCGACTGGGCCATCGGGACGTTCGGCTACGGCCCCGACGACCGCCTCGCGCAGACCGCGTCGCCGTGCTTCGACGCCTCGGTACGCCAACTTCTCGCACCCCTGCTGGTCGGCGGCACCGTGGTGCCCGTACCCCGGGAGCTGCTGCGCGATCCCGAGCTGCTGCTGGCGTACGCGGAACGGACACGGATCACCGTGTGGAGTTCCGTCCCGACGCTGTGGGAGCAGTTGCTGTCGGCCGCCGAGCAGCGCGTACGGCGGGGAGCGGGGCGGCCGGACCTGTCGGCGCTGCGGTGGGTGCACGTCGGCGGGGAGGCCCTGTCCGCCGCGCATGTACGCCGGTGGTTCGACCTGTTCGGCGACGGACAGCGCATCGCCAACCTGTACGGCCCCACCGAGACGACCGTCAACGCCACCTGCCACCTCATCACCACGCGTCCGGCCGACGACGTGCGGACCCTGCCGATCGGACGGCCGGTCACCGGCACCGACCTGGCGGTGGTCGACGCCGACGGCACACCCTGCCGCCCGGAGGAACCGGGCGAACTGCTGATCGGGGGAATCGGACTGACCCCCGGCTATCTGGGCCAACCCGATTTGACCGCACGGGCGTTCACCGTGCGGGACGGACACCGCTGGTATCGCAGCGGCGACCGGGTCCGGCTGCGCGCGGACGGCGTTCTGGAGTTCCTGGGACGAACCGACGACCAGGTGAAGATCCGCGGCAACCGCGTCGAGACAGGAGAGGTCGAGGCAGCTCTCCAGACGCATCCCGGGATCGCACAGGCGTCGGTGGTCGCACGCGAGGGGCGGCTGCTGGCGTTCGTCACCGCCCGACCGGGCGCCGGACAGCCCGAACCGCCGCACGTGCGACGCCACTTGGCCGGTCTCCTGCCGCCGTACATGGTCCCGGCGCGGATCACGGTGATGGACCGACTGCCGCTCAGCGGCACCGGCAAGATCGACCGCCGTGCGCTTGCCGATTCCCCCACGGCTCCGGTGCCTGACGTCGGCGGCAAGGCTCTCCCCGCCACTGACACTGAGCGTCAATTGGCCGCGATATGGACCGAGTTGCTGGACGTCGACTCCGTCTCCCGCGAGGACGACTTCTTCGACCTGGGCGGCGATTCACTGCTCATCCTCCAGGTGTTCGTCCGGCTCGGCGAGGTCAGGCCCCACCTGCCGCGCCCGACCGTGGTCTACGACAACCGCACCCTCGTGAAGCTGGCCGCCGCGGTGGACGCGAGCGGCACAGAGCGGCACCCGGCGCCCGCACCGACCGCACCGACCGCACCGACCGCCACAACGGGCCACGCGGCGCCCTTCCCCGTCACACCGGCCCAGCGCGGTTTCCTCCTCGCCGAAGCCCTCTCACCGGGAGGAAGCGGTTCCTGGCCCGCACGGCTGCGGCTGTCCGGCCCGCTCGACCCGGAGGTCTTCCAGGCGGCGGTCGACCTGCTGGTGGAACGCCATGGCATGTTGCGTACCGTCTTCCCCGCCGGCGCCCGACCGCCCGTCCAGCAGGAACTCCCGCCCTCCCTGCGCCTGCCGGTCACCTTCGAGACCCTCACCGGCCCCACCGAGGTCGACGAACGCGCGGCGGCCGAGGCGCGGCGGCGCTTCGAACCATGGGCCTGGCCGCTGCTCCGGCTCCGGGTCCTCACCCTCACCGAGCACGAACACGTCCTCCTCGTCCACGCGCACCACCTCATCGGCGACGGATACAGCGCCGCACTCCTCGTACAGGAACTGACGTCGGTCTACGACCAGTTGGCCGCGGGGAACGCTCCCGGACCACCCGCACCCCGCGCGACCTTCCGTGACCACGCGCTGCTGTCGGCAGAGCCGGAGACCGGCACCGCGCCGGATGCGGCGGAGCGCCGGGCCCTGGTCGACGCCCCTTACCGTCAGCCCGTCCTGCGCGTCACCGACAAGGACGACGGCACGGACTTCGTGTCGGCGGGGTTCGCACTCGACGCCGGGCAGACAGCGGCCCTGCGGGCGCTTGCGGCGAAGGCGGGAGCCACCCTGTACGCGCCGCTGCTGACCGCGTACCACCAGCAGTTGGCGCAGCTCACGGGTCAGGCGGACCTGATCGTCGGCCTGGCGGTGAGCGGTCGCGACCGGGGTCTGACCCTCGACGCGCACCGGGTCTTCGGTCCGTTCGCCACTGCCGTTCCCGTACGGCCGGCGGTTGCACGGGCCGGCGGACAGGCGGAGGAGTTCGGCGCGGCCCTGAAGCGGATCGTCGCCGAGGCCGAACAGGCGCGCAGGCACGAGGACATCGTGCCCCGCAACGCCGACGGACTGCCCCTGACCTCGCAGTTCTTCTTCACCTATCTCGACTTCTCCGTCCTCGCCGCTCCGCACGGGCAGTCGTTGACGGCGTCGTGGGAGGACGGGGACGGCGCGTTCGCCCCGCCGTCGTCCGCGACGGACGTGTTCCTGGCCGCACGCCCGGAGGGCGCCGGACTGCGTGTGACGGTACGAGGGGCCGCCGCGGCCTTTTCCCTCGCCGCGCTGGAGGACTTCGCAGGGGCGCTCCGGGAACGCCTCACCCGCGCCGCGAACCCGCATGCCGTGCGGCCACGCAGCGCGAGCCGGCCGGCAGGGTCCCCGGGATCGATGGACGCCGCCCTGGTCGGCTACCTGCCCACCCCCGGCCACCTCGCCCGGCTCGCGGGCCTGCCCGAGGACGCCCTGCCCCGGGAAGACCTGCGCGCGATGCTGTTCCCCGACAACGCCCCACGCCTGCTGGAGACGGTCCACACCCCCCTCGGCAGGTCGGGCTTCGTCTGCGTACCCCTCTTCTCCGACGAACTCGCCCGCGACCCGGCCCTCGTGGCGCACACCGCCCGCGCGGTGGCGCTCGCCTCCTCGCGCGGAGCCCGGTGCGTCTCCCTGGCGGGCATGATCCCCTCGCTGACCGGCTACGGCTTCGACGTACTGCGGTCCGCGAACCTCGGACCGGGATCGGCCGCCGTGACGACCGGGCACGCGGCGACCGTCGTCTCGGTCGTCCGGACCGTGCACGCGGCACTCGACGCCACCGGAAAGGGCCTCGCGGACCTCGACGTCGCCTTCGTCGGACTGGGCTCGATCGGCACGGCCTCCCTGGACCTGCTGCTCACCCGGGCCACCCGCCCGCAACGGCGCCTGCTGCTCTGCGACGCGCCCGGCAGCGGTCCACGGCTGCGGCAACTGGCAGAGCAGTTGAAGGAGCGCGGCCTGGCCGTCGCGGTGGAGGTGGTGGATTCCCGGCCCGGACTGCCCGACACCGTCTACGGGGCCGACCTGCTGGTCACAGCGGTGAGCAGCACCCACACGCTCCTGGACGTCGACCGGCTGGCACCCGGCACGATCGTGGTCGACGACTCCTTCCCGCACTGCTTCGACACCGGGCGGGCGCTGGCCCGGATGCGGGAGCGCCGGGACGTACTCGTCCTGGGCGGCGGGCTCCTCCACCTCGGCGACCTCACCCGCGAGACCGCCGAAGGGCTGCCTGCAGCGGCGGCGGCCGGATACCTCGCCCAGCCATGGCTGGCAGGAACCCTCGCCTCCTGCCGCACGGAATCCCTCCTGCGCGCGGCAGATCCTCAACTACCGCTCGTACAGGGCCTGGTGGACGAAGCGGCGGCCCTCGCCTACTGGCAGGCCACCGAACGTGCGGGCGTGACGGCGGGGCCCCTGCACCTGCTCGGCCACACCGTCGGACCGGACCCCCTGGCAGGTGCGCGTGAGACAGGAGCCGACTCCCGAGTTCAAGATCATGTACAGGACAGCCTCTAAGATGGCCGGGCACAGTGTTCGGATGCGCGCAGAGTTGCGTTCAGCGCAGGGAGACTGCCCATGGGCACCACAGAGGCCGTAGGTTCACCGTTCGACAGCAGTGTCTCCGACCACAGAGTTCAGGACGGCCAGTCGGCCGGTCCCGTGATGCCGCGTCTGCTGCTGGGCGCACGGCTGCGCTCACTGCGGGAGGAGAAGGGAATCTCCCGTGAGGCCGCGGGGCACGTCATCCGCGCCTCCCGGTCCAAGATCAGCCGTCTGGAGGCGGGCCGGCACGGCTGCAAACTGCGGGACGTGGCCGATCTGCTCACGCAGTACGGAGTGACGGACGAGGACGAGCGCGCCACCCTGCTGGCGTTGGCCGAAGAGGCCAACACCCCCGCCTGGTGGCACTACTACAGCGATGTGGTGCCCCCGTGGCTGCAGACCTACCTGGGGGCCGAACAGGCGGCGAGCGTCATCCGCTGCTTCGAGGTCCAGCGCGTACCCGCTCTCCTGCAGACCCCCGCCTACGCGCGCGCCTCCCTCCGGCTCGGCCACCCGGACGCGGACGCGCAGGAGATCGAGCGGCGCGTCACGCTGCGCATGGAGCGCCGGCGGGTTCTGCACCGGAATCCGCCCGCCCAGCTGTGGGCGGTGATCGACGAGGCGGCGCTCCGGCGCCCGGTGGGCGGCCTCGACACGATGCGCGCCCAGCTCAGGCATCTCATCGAGATCTGCCGGCTCCCGCAGGTCACCGTGCAGATCATCCCGTTCCTCGCCGGCGGTTACGCGGCCGAGGGCGGTCCGGTCACCGTCCTGCGCCTGCCCGGCGGTCAACTGCCCGACGTGGTCTGCCTCGAACAGCTGGCCACCGCTCTCTATCCCGACAAGCCGGCCGAGATCGAGCGCTACTGGGACGTCATGAACCGCCTGGGGCTCGAAGCCGAGTCACCGGAGGAGACGCCCACGCTCCTCCACCGCATCCTCCAGGAGACCTGACCTCGCCGGTGAGCCGTCGGCCGGCGCTCGTCGGCGTCGGCCGGCGCTCACCGGCCGACGGGTCCGGCTCAGCGCTTGAGGCCGACACCGCCGTACTGGTGCACCTCGGCGGGCAGGCCCAGGGCCTCGGTGTCGGGACGCCAGCGCGAGCAGGACGCCACACCCGGTTCGAGCAGCTCCAGACCGTCGAAGAAGCCCTCGATCTGCTCCGGGCTGCGCAGGATGTACGGGATCGAGCCGCCCTCGTTGTACTGCTGGATGGCCTCGACGTACGCCTTGCTGGTGTCGGTGCTGTCGTACTGCACGAGGTAGCTGCCGGACGGCAGCGCGTCCACCAGCTGCCGCACGATCGAGCGGGCCTCGTCGTAGTCCTCGATGTGGCCCAGGATGCCCATCAGCATCAGGGCGACCGGCCGGTCGAAGTCGAGCGTCTTGGCGGCTTCCCGCACGATCGTGCCCGGATCGCGCAGATCGGCGTCGACGTAGTTGGTGACACCCTCCGGGGTGCTGGTGAGCAGCGCGCGGGCGTGGGCCAGCACCAGCTTGTCGTTGTCGACGTAGACGATCCGGCTCTCGGGCGCCACCCGCTGAGCGATCTGGTGGGTGTTGTCCACGTTGGGCAGCCCGGTGCCGATGTCCAGGAACTGCCGGATGCCCTCCTCCGCGGCCAGATGACGGACGGCACGGGCGAGGAAGTACCGGGCGGCACGCGCTCCGGTCTCGATACCGGGGAAGACGGCGCGGAACGCGTCGCCGGCCACGCGGTCGACTTCGTAGTTGTCCTTCCCGCCCAGCCAGTAGTTCCAGATCCGGGCCGACTGCGGCACGGAGGTGTCGATCCTGGAGAGCGCCTCCGGCTCGGAGTTCTCTGCCTGGTCAGTCATGGACGCTCCTGTGCGTACGTGTGCGCGGGCGGGGTGCGGATCACGGAACCGTCGAACGCCGGTCCTGGGCGCCCACGTTATTCCTCACACCTCGGCTCATGTGCACCACCGGCCCCAACGCACTCTGTTCGGCCACTCGTTGGCTCATTCGGTGTCTTCTCAGCGTCGGACCGTGGCGGCCCACGCGTCCTCGTCCAGGGCGAGGCAGCGGTCGGTCTCCGTACGCGACGGCATGTCGGGCACGTCGTCCCGGGTCCGCAGCGCGGCGGCGGCCGCCAGGTGGCCGAGGCGCAGCCGGGAGCGTTCGTCGCGCTCCTCCAGCACTCCCGTCACATAGCCGGCCGCGAACGCGTCGCCCGCGCCGACCGGTTCGACCACCTTGGTGGGCAGGGAAGGCACGAACGTCCGCAGACCACCCGCGTACGAGGTCGCTCCGTGCTCGGCGTCCTTGACGACCACGGCGGGTGCGGGCGCGAGCAGTTCCGCGATGTCGTCCGGGCGGGCGGTGCCCCACAGTTCCTCGGCCTCGTCCCGGCCGACGAACACGATGTCCGCGGCACGGGCGAGCGCCAGCAGACTGCGTGCGGCGTCCGTGGCGTCGTGCCCTCCCCGGCGCCAGAGGGCGGGGCGGTGGTTCACGTCGAAGGAGACGAGCGGACCGGGCGTGGCACGGCCGTCCCGGCCGACGAGCAGCGCCTCCAGCAGACGCGCGCAACTGTCGGAGAGGGCCGCGGCCACCCCCGACAGATGCAGGATCCGGGCCCGGCGGAGCGCGGGATGCCGAGCGAGGTCCGGCCCCATCGCGGAGGCCGCGGAACCGCCTCGGTAGTAGTACGTACGGGTGTGGCCCGGGCCGGATTCCGGGTCCGGGGCCGGGTCCTTGAAGTAGACGCCGGTCGGTCGCTCCGGATCGGTCTCCACGGCGCTCACGTCCACGCCGCGCGCGGTCAGTTCGGCCAGGATGCGGCGGCCGAACGGGTCGTCGCCGAGCCGGCTCAGCCAGGCGGCCCGGCGCCCGAGTCCGGCGAGGGCACAGGCGACGTTGGACTCGGCACCGCCGACGGCCATGCTCAGCACGGACTGCTCGGCGAGCGGGCCGGCGTCCGGCGGGCCGAGGACGGCCATCGTCTCGCCGACGCACATGACGTCGGCCGCCCGCTCATGACGGTCGGCGGCGCGGGGAGGGGGCGGCAGGGACACGGGCTTCTCCTGGCGGATGGCGGACGGGGGACGGCGGACGTGGCTGGGAGGGCTCGGAGGGCTGGGAACGCACTGGGAGGGGTGGAGGGGGCCGGAAGGGGGCGGCTGTGGCGTACGGCGCCCATGGTTGGCGGTTCGAGCGAGGCAGCGGTTTTGCGGTTCAGCGGTTGGGCGGCTCAGCGCCTCAGCGGCTCAGGCGGAGCTCAGCCGCAGCATGACCTTGCTGCTTCCGCTGCCCGGGTCGGCGGCGACGGTGAGCGCCTCCTCGGCCCGTTCCAGCGGGAAGCGGTGGGTGATCAGCGGAGTCACGTCCAGCCCGTCCGCGAGTGCGCGCAGCGCGTCGTCGATCTCCTCGACGAAGCGGTACGAACCGATCCAGGTGATCTCGCGGGTCACCAGGTCGCCGAGGGCCGCCGCCACGGCCGTACCGGGCAGGTTGCCGACCTGGACGAGGGTGCCGCCGCGGGCGGTGGCCCTCAGCACCGGGCCGAGCGCGGCCGGGGCACCGGACGCCTCGAAGACCACGTCCACGTCCTCGGGCAGCACCTCGCCTGCGGAGAGGTCGCGTGTCTCGTCGGCGCCCATGGCGCGGGCCACGGCGAGCGAGGACGCCGACAGGTCCGCGGCGATCACCCGGCCCGCACCGCGGTAGCGGGCCGCGGCGACGACCAGCGAGCCGATCGGACCGCAGCCGTTGACCAGGACCGTACGGCCGCGCAGTTCCGGGACCCGGCCGACGGCGTGCAGCGCGACGGCCAACGGCTCGGCGAGGGCGCCCTGTTCGGTGCTGACGCCGGCCGGCAGCGGCCGGATCTGGGCCGCGTCGACCGTGCGGTACTCGCTGAAGCCGCCGTCGGTGTGCGGGTCGAAGGCGGCCGAGCCGAAGTAGCGGACGCGCGGGTAGAGGTTCGTCCGTCCGGCGAGCCGTTCGGGCAGGACGCCGTCGCCGACGAGGCGGGCCGGGTGGACGGTGACCGCCTGTCCCACGCCGAGTCCGGTGACTGCGTCGCCGAGTGCGGCGATCCGGCCGGCGAACTCGTGCCCGAGCACCAGCGGATGGGCGAGCGATGCGGTGCCGGACGCGCCCTTCTTCCAGTACGCGATGTCGGATCCGCAGATCCCGCCCCACTCCACGGCCAGCAGCACCTCGCCCGCGCCGGGTACGGGCCGGGCCCGCTCGTCGACGCGTACGTCGTCGGGGCCGTGCACCACGACCGCCCTCATGCGGGGGGTGATCGTCTTCATACGGCGTCCTCCAGCCGGACCAGGTCGCGTCCGCGTGTCTCGGGGGCGAGGTACGCGCTGACGAAGGTGATGAGCGAGTAGACGATGAGCATGGCGGCGATGGGCCACCAGCTGTCGGTGACGGCGGTGAGCGTGGCCGCGAGGACCGGGCCGATCGCGGTGGCGAGGATGCCGCCGATCTCCTTAGAGAGCGCGAGCTGGGTGAACCGGGTGCGGGAGCCGAAGAGTTCGGCCATCGTGACGCTTTCGAGCGAGAACAGTCCGAGGACTCCGACGTTCAGACCGAGGACCATGCCGAGCATCACGCCCGGGGTCGATCCGGAGGTGATGAGGAGCATCACAGGGAAGGCGAGGACGACGGTCAGGGCGGAGAGCGCGAGGTAGATCGAACGGCGTCCGAAGCGGTCGCCCAGCAGACCGATCAGCGGCACGGTGGCGAAGCCCGCCAGCGAGCCGTACACAATGGCGTCCGTCGGTACGGACCGGCCGACCGCGAGGTTGGTGGCGATGTAGCCGACGAGGAACGTCTGCATCAGACCGGAGTTGCCCGCCTGGCCGAAGCGCAGGCCCAGCGCGAGGAAGAACGCCTTGCCCTTGCGCTGCCGGATGCCCGCCGCCAGGACACTGCCCTGCTGCTCGTCGGCCGTGGCGATGACGGACTCGACCTCGTCACGCGCCAGCGCCACACCGTCGACGACATCGGGTCGCTCCTCGAAGACCGGGCTCTCCTTGAGGCTGCGCCGCACCCAGACCGCGAAGATCATCAGGCCGAAGCTCAGCAGGAAGGGCAACCGCCAGCCCCAGGAGAGCAGTTGATCCTCGCTGAGCACGGCGAGCAGGATGGCCCACAGGCCCGACGCGGCGAGCGTCCCGGAGTTCGTGCCGAGCGACACCAGCGAGGAGATCAGGCCGCGCCGCTTGACGGGCGCGTACTCGGCCAGCATGACGGTGGCCCCGGCGATCTCGGCGCCCGCGCCGAACCCCTGCACCAGCCGCAGGGCGACGAGCAGGATCGGCGCGAGGATGCCGATGGTGGCGTACGTGGGCAGGGCGCCGATCAGGGTGGTGGAGGCACCCATCAGCAGGATGGTGATGTACAGGACCTTCTTGCGGCCGAGCCGGTCGCCCATCCGCCCGAAGTAGACGGCTCCGGCGAGCCGGGCCACGTATCCGACGCCGTACGTGGCCATCGCGGCGATGAGTCCGATGGCCGGGCTGACGTCCGGGAAGAAGATCTTGTTGAAGACGATCGCGGCGGCCAGCGAGTAGAGCTGGAAGTCCATGAACTCCATGGCCGTACCGAGCCAGCCCGAGACGGCGGCGCGGGTGAGATCGCGGGTGCTGCGCTGGGCGGAAGGCGTCTGCTGAGCGGCTATGACGCTGTCCTTCATCGTGAACTCCGTTGTTCGTAACCGAGGAAGCTGTTGGGGACGGGGGGCGGGGAACACGTACGGGGGCGGTACGTGGGACTTCGCGGTCAGATCTCGACGCGTCCGGCGGCCAGGGCGGGGAGCCGGTCCGCGACGGCCGACGTGAGGGAGTCGTCGTCCGCCAGATCCGTGGCGCCGAGGACGCGCAGCAGTGCGCGTACGGTCTCGGCGGGGCGGGTCGCGGGCGCCCAGCAGGCGGCGAGCGCTTCGGCGGCGGGATCCGAGGGGGCACTGGAGCGGGGGGTGTCACCGGTACCGGTGGAGGCGTCCGCGGCGGCCCGGCGGGTGCCGTGCGCCCAGCCGGCGAGGGCGAGTTCGAGCACCGGGGTCACCCGGCCGCCCGGGGCGGTCGCGGTCCGGGCGCGCAGTTCCCTCAGCGCGGGCAGCCAGCGTTCCGTGACCTTCAGCGATCCGTCGGAGCCGATCTGCCGCAGCAGATGGCGCATGGCGGGATTGCGGAAACGTACGACGAGGTCGTCGGCGTACGCGACGGGGTCCGGGCCGCCCGCGGGGAGCGTGGGTGCGACCTCCGCGCACAGCGCCCGTACGAGACGTTCGCCCCAGTCCGTCGCCATGGTGTCGGCGATCGTGGTGAGTCCGGCGGCCAGGCCGAGGTGGGCGAGGGCGGAGTGGGAGCCGTTCAGCAGCCGCAGTTTGGTGAGCTGGTAGGGCGCCACGTCCGGGACGAACAGGGCTCCGTCGAGCTCCCACGGCGGCCGGGGAGCGTCGAAGGAGTCCTCAAGGACCCACTGGCGGTACGGCTCACCCGTCACGGCGAGCGCGTCCCGAACGCCGAGCGCGGCGGCGGCCGTCGCCAGGTCGGCTTCGCCGGTGGCGGGCACGATCCGGTCCACGACGGTCGCGGGGAAGGCGACGGCGACGGCCATCCGGTCCAGGATCTCCGAGCGGTCGGGCCAGGCCGACGCGCGGACGAAGTCGTGGACGACCCGGGCCAGTGCGGCGCCGTTGCCCGCCATGTTGTCGCAGGACACGACGGCGACCGGGGGCGCACCGGCCCGCATCCGGGCGGCGAGGCCGGTGGCGAGCCGCCCGACGACCGTGGTGAGCGGCCCGTCGGGACCGGCCGCGAGGTCGGCGGCGACGGGCCCGGCCGTGAGGTCGAGACCGCCGGTCGCCGCCGCTCGGTGATAGCCCTTCTCCGTCACGGTCAGCGTCACGACCGTCACCTCGGGGTCGGCGAGCAGGGCGTCGACGGCCCCGGCGTCGGGTCCCATGGCCAGCGCGCCGACGACCGAGCCCACGACGCGTGTGCGGTGTCCGTCCGGACGGCGTTCGGTGAGCGAGTACAGACAGTCCTGGTCCCGCAGGGCGCGCACTGTGTCGGCCGAGCGGGGCGCGACCGCGGTGATGCCCCAGGGTTCACCGGAGCGGGCGGCGGCCTGTTCGGTGTACACGGCCTGGTGGGCCCGGTGGAAGGCGCCGAGACCGAAGTGGACGACACGGGTGCGCAGTTCGGCCGGGTCGACGGCGGGCCGCAGTCCGGGCGCGAGCCGGGGCAGTGCCGTGCGGCTCAACTGGTCGTCGGCGCTCACCAGTCGTGCACCGACCCGTCGAGCCGGCGGGCGACCGGGAGGTAACGCCGCTGGTAGGGGAAGCGCTCGGCCGCCTTCTCGTCGTACTCGACGCCGAGGCCGGGCTCGTCGGAGGGGTACAGCATGCCGTCGGCGAACGTCACCCCCGTGCGGAACACCTCGGCGGTCTCGTCGGGGTGGCCCATGTGCTCCTGGATGCCGAAGTTCGGCACGGCGACGTCGAGGTGCACGGCGGCGGCCATGCTCACGGGCGAGAGGTCGGTCGCCCCGTGGGAGCCGGTCCGTACCTGATGGAGCGCGGCGAGGTCGAAGATCCGGCGCAGATGCGTGATGCCGCCCGCGTGGACGACGGTGGTGCGCACGTAGTCGATGAGCTGCTCGGTGATGAGGTGCTGGACGTCCCAGATCGAGTTCATCACCTCGCCGACCGCGATGGGTGTCGTGGTGTGCTGCCGGATCAGCCGGAAGGACTCCTGGTTCTCGGCCGGGGTCGGGTCCTCCATCCAGAACAGCCGGGAGGGCTCGACGCTCCTGCCGAACCGGGCGGCCTCGTTCGGGGTGAGCCGGTGGTGCACGTCGTGCAGGAGGTGGAAGCCGAAGCCGAAGCGCTCCCGCACCGCTTCCAGGTACCTGGGCGCGAAGTCGAGATAGGCCTCGGTGTCCCAGGGCTGTTCGTCGGGCAGCTCGGTCGCGGCGGGCTCGTAGACCTTCCCCTTGCGCACCCCGTACGTGCCCCCGACATCGGGCACGGCGCACTGGGCGCGTACGGCCTTGTAGCCGAGTTCCAGATAGCGCTGGACGTCGTCGAGGAGCGAGGGCACGTCGGTGCCGCTGGCGTGCGAGTAGACGAGTACGCCGTCGCGCGACCGGCCGCCGAGGAGCTTGTGGACGGGCAGACCCGCGGTCTTGCCCAGGATGTCCCACAGGGCGGTGTCCACGGCGGCGATCGCGGTCATCGTGACGGGCCCGCGCCGCCAGTAGGCGCCCTTGTAGAGGTACTGCCACATGTCCTCGATACGGGACGGGTCCTTGCCGATCAGCAGCGGGACCACGTGGTCGCGGAGATAGCTGGCGACGGCCAGTTCCCGGCCGTTGAGCGTGGCGTCGCCGAGGCCGGTCACCCCGTCCGTGGTGGTGATCCGGAGCGTGACGAAGGTCCGGCCGGGGGAGGCGACGAAGACCTCGACGTTCTCGATGCTGCTCACAGGCACTCCTTGGTCGCGATCGGTCGCGAAGTACTTGTATACAAGCATCCGTATCGCAGTACGGCAATACTTGTGCCGCAGTTCTACGTACGATGGGCCCATGGCTCAAACGAACGGGCGGACGAACCGGCGCGACATCTATCTGAAACTGCGCCAGATGGTCCTGACCCTCGAACTCGCTCCGGGCGCGGCCCTCTCGGAGAACGAACTCGCCGCGTCGATGGGCGTCAGCCGCACGCCGGTGCGGGAGAGCCTGATCCTGCTGGCCCAGGAGGGCCTGGTGCAGGTCTTCCCCAAGATCGGATCGTTCGTGTCCCGGGTCGACCCGGGACAGGTCGCCGACGCGCAGTTCCTGCGGGAGGCGGTGGAACTCGCCTCGCTGGACGATCTGCCCGCGGAGCTCGACCCCGCGGTCGTCGAGGAACTGCGGGACAACCTCGGCCGGCAGCGGCGGGCGGACCTCGGCCTGGAGGAGTTCTTCGATCTGGACGAGGCGTTCCACCAGGGCCTGATGCGGCTGAGCGGACACGGGAACGTCTGGACGACCGTCGCCGCCGCCAAGGGCCATCTGGACCGGGCCCGCCGGCTCGGCCTCCACGAGAACGTGTCACCGGCCGTGTTCGTCGCCCAGCACCGCGAGATCTTCGACGCGATCGTCGGCGGGGACGTCCCGCTCGCCCGCACGGCCATGCGCACGCACCTGCGAGCCGTCTTCGACGACATCGAGCGCATCCGCGCCCACTCCCCCGAACTGTTCGCCACGGACGCGACGTCGGTGCCGGTACGGCGGAACATCGTGGTGTGGGAGTGAGCGCGCACCACTGGAAGTCGGGCAGCGGGAGCCCGAGCAGGTGTCAGATGCCAGGTGTGGGGTGCCAGGTGTCAGGTGTTCAGGGCCGCGAGCACCATGGCCTTGGCCTCCTCCTGGATCTGCTTCAGGTGGTCCGGGCCCGAGAAGGACTCCGCGTAGATCTTGTAGACGTCCTCGGTGCCCGAAGGGCGGGCCGCGAACCAGGCGTTGGCGGTGGACACCTTGACCCCGCCGAGGGCGGCGCCGTTGCCGGGTGCCTCGGTGAGGACCGAGGTGACCGGCTCGCCCGCGAGGGTGTCGGCGGTGACCTGGCGCGGGGACAGCTTCGCGAGCAGCGCCTTCTCCTCGCGGGAGGCCGGGGCGTCGATGCGCGCGTAGGCGGGGGCACCGAAACGCTCGGTGAGCCGCGCGTAGTGCTGGGAGGGTGTCTCGCCGGTGACGGCCGTGATCTCGGAGGCGAGCAGGGCCAGGATGATGCCGTCCTTGTCGGTGGTCCACACCGAGCCGTCGCGGCGCAGGAAGGACGCGCCCGCCGATTCCTCACCGCCGAAGCCGAGCGTCCCGTCGGACAGGCCGTCCACGAACCACTTGAAGCCGACCGGGACCTCGACCAGTGTCCGGCCGACGTCCGCCGCGACCCGGTCGATCATCCCGGACGACACGAGGGTCTTGCCGATCCCTGCCTCGGCGGGCCACTCCTTGCGGTGCGAGAACAGATAGGAGATCGCCACGGCCAGGTAGTGGTTGGGGTTGAGCAGACCGCCGTCCGGGGTGACGATGCCGTGCCGGTCGGCGTCGGCGTCGTTGCCGGTGGCGATGTCGAACCGGTCGCGCTGCTCGATGAGCGAGGCCATGGCGTACGGCGAGGAGCAGTCCATCCGGATCTTGCCGTCCCAGTCCAGCGTCATGAAACGCCAGGTGGGGTCGGCGAGCGGGTTGACCACTGTCAGGTCGAGCCGGTGCTGCTCGGCGATCCGGCCCCAGTAGGCGACCGAGGCGCCGCCCAGCGGATCGGCGCCGATGCGCACGCCGGCGGCCCGGATCGCGTCCAGGTCCAGCACGTTCGGCAGGTCGGCGACATAGGTGCCGAGGAAGTCGTACCGGCCGGTGCCGGGTGCGGCCAGGGCGCGGGTGCAGGGGATGCGGCGTACGTCCTTCATGCCCGCGGAGATGATCTCGTTGGCGCGGTCCTGGATCCAGGAGGTCGCCTCGGAGCCGGCCGGTCCGCCGTTCGGGGGGTTGTACTTGAAGCCGCCGTCGGCGGGCGGGTTGTGCGAGGGGGTGACCACCACACCGTCGGCGAGGCCGGAGGTGCGGCCCCGGTTGTGGGTGAGGATGGCGTGCGAGACGGCCGGGGTGGGCGTGTAGCCGTCGCCCTGGTCGATGAGGACGCTCACGTCGTTGGCGGCGAACACCTCAAGGGCCGTGACCCGCGCGGGCTCGGACAGGGCGTGGGTGTCGGCGCCCAGGAAGAGGGGGCCGTCGGTGCCCTGTGCGGTGCGGTACTCGCAGATGGCCTGGCTGGTGGCCGCGATGTGGTCCTCGTTGAACGCCGTCGCGAGCGACGAGCCGCGGTGCCCCGAGGTCCCGAACGCGACCCGCTGCCCGGGCTCGGCCGGGTCGGGGTGCAGCGCGTAGTACGCCGTGACCAGGCGGGCCACATCGACGAGGTCACCGGGTCCGGCGACCTGCCCTGCTCGCGCGTCCTGCATGTCCCGCTCCTTAAGCCATCAGCAAGGTCGACCATTGGGTCCGTTGCGTACCGCCCCATTCTCCCCTGCCCGGCCATCGGGGACGCACACCGCGCGCGGCGCGATACCGACACCCCTCGCGTGCGGCGCGGCGTGGGCGCCCTCCGCGCGCGGTCGGCGAGGGCCCGGGGCCCCGAAAGGCTCCCGGGCTCTCGCTCCCGAACCACCCCAGGCCCTCGCCTCCGAACGACTATGCGTCCTTGATGACAGCGGTGAGGGTGTCCTCGTTCATGGTGTCGGGAACGTCGACACCGGAAGGGAGCTTGTAGGCCTGGCCGCGGACGGCCCCGCCCGGGAACTCAGCGGTGTGGAGGTTGAAGTACCAGTTCCCGGGGTTGGCCTTGATGCCCGCCAGCAAGTCCTTGTCGTCGACGGTGACCGTGCCGAAGACGAACTTCTTGCCGTCCTCCAGCTTCTTCGTGAAGAAGGGGATCTTCACATCGCCGTTGACCCCCTTGACACCCTTGTGGAGGTGGCCCAGGGTCGGCGTCTGGACCCCGCTGAAGGTGAACGCGTAGGACACCTGGTCGCCCTGGATCCGCATCAGGGCGAGCGCGTGCCCGTCCTTGTCCCCCACCGCGGGACCGCCCTCGACGGGGACCTCGTCTGCACCGGTCATCACCGAACCGAAGAAGGTCGCGTCCTCCGCGTTCTTCTCCCACTTGCCGACGCCCTGCGCTCCGCCGTGCTCCGTACCGGACGAGGCGTGCCCACCGGTGGCCGGGGCACTGGCCTCGGCGCTCCCGGCGGGGTCGGCGCCGTTCACGCTGTCCTCCCCGTTGCAGGCGGTCAGCAGAAGCGCACCCGTGACAGCGGATACGGCGATCATCGCAAAGCGCTTGCTCTTCATGGCAGTTGTGCCCTTCCCCGTGCTGCGACCGCGGCTGTTTCGCGGTCCGTCACCCACAACACGGAATGCCCTCACGGCACAGCTCACGCCATGACAGCCCTGAGACACTTCTGAGACGGGCCGCGATCACTCGCGACGCGACCCTGACACTGGGCGCGCCGGGAATCTCATCCCAGGAAGCTCAGCCGGACCGTGCGGTCGGGGTTGTCCTTGTTGGTGTCGACCAGGCACACCGACTGCCACGTCCCCAGTTCCAGCCGCCCGGCCAGTACCGGCAGTGTGGCGTGCGGGGGGACGAGCGCCGGGAGGACGTGGTCGCGGCCGTGCCCGGGGCTCCCGTGACGGTGCTGCCAGCGGTCGTCCGCGGGGAGCAGGGTGTGGAGGGCGGCGAGCAGGTCCTCGTCGCTGCCCGCTCCCGTCTCCAGGACGGCCACGCCGGCGGTGGCGTGGGGCACGAAGACATTGAGCAGGCCGTCACGGCCGCCCGCCGCCTCCCGCAGGAAGGCCTCGCACTCACGGGTGAGGTCGACGACCGCTTCCGTGGAGCCGGAGGAGATGTTCAGGACACGGGTGGTGAAGGCATCGGACATGAACCAATCCTCACCCATTCCGCACCCATGGGCAGGGCTCCACACCCATGACGCCTCCGCCGACCGGCCCTTGAGACGGGATGCTTACTCCGCAAGACGCCATTGACCGTGAGCGACCGAGCTGGCTACGTTCGGCGGCATGTTGCGTTCAGCTCTGCTCACCACGCGCGGTCACATCGACCTGCTGCGGGTGGCCTCTGCCGCGTGTCGCACCGGCCGCTGACGCCTTCCCACCCGCTTTCCCCCCGCCGCGCCACAGCGCGCCTCCGCTTCCCTGCGCCCGCCTGACCTGGGCCGGAAGCCGGTCCGCTGAAGCGCGGTCCCACCGCCCCTGACGGTCCGGGCGCGCTCCCCCTGGAGCCTCGGTTCCTCGATTCCTCGGTTCCTCTCGAAAGGCTGGTGCCGCGATGGCGACCGACGTTCACCGGGCGGTGGGCCCGCAACAGGCTTCCGCCGACTCCGACTCCGACTCCGACTCCGACTCCGACTCCGACTCCGGCTCCGGCTCCGGCTCCGGCAGCGCATGGACAGGCGACCGGAAGCACAGGGCGACGACATCCGTCCCGGCAGTACGCGTGGAAGGACTGACCCGCGCCTTCGACGGCCGGGCGGTCATCGACGGCCTTCAACTCTCGATCGGCCCCGGCGAGTTCGTGGTGCTCCTGGGCCGAAGCGGTTGCGGCAAGTCCACCCTGTTGCGCATCCTCGCCGGGCTCGACCGTGCCATCGAGGGCACCGTGTTCGTACCGCGCCGCAAGGTCGTCGCCTCCCAGGCGCCTCCGCTGACGCCGTGGAGAAAGGTGTGCCGCACGGTACTGCTCGGACGACCCGGCAGACGCCGAGGCGCCGCCGCCGAACGGACGGCGACCGAGGTCGGTCTCCCCAGCCGTGCCGGTTCCCGTCCCGGAGCGCCCTCCGGCGACGAGGTCCAACGCGTGCCGCTGGAGCGCGCGTTGGCGGGCGACCCCGATCTCCTGCTGCTGGACGAGCCGTTCGGCGCCCTGGACGCGCCCGCCCGGGCCGGGGCACAGCGGCTCGTCGGCGAACTGTGGCAGCGGCACGGCTGTGCCGTCCTGCTGGCCACGTCCGACGTGGAGGAGGCGGTGTCGCTCGCCGACCGTGTCCTCGTGATGGACGCGGGCGTCATCGCGTACGAGATCCCGGTCGAGCTGGACCGGCCGCGCGACCGCACCGATCCGAGGTTCGCCGAGCTGTGCGCCGGACTGCTGGAGCGCCTGGACACCGAACCGGCCGCCTGAACCGGCCCGCCCGGGAAGATCCGCGCCGCCCGCACAGTTGGTAGAAGCGTGAACAACACCGGAGCGCAGGTACGGGACCAGGTTCAGGACCAGGTTCAGGACCAGGTACGGGAAGTCGATGTCGTCGTCGTGGGCGCCGGCCAGGCCGGTCTGTCCAGCGCCTACCACCTGCGGCGCACCGGCTTCAAGCCTGAGCGGGACTTCGTGGTCCTGGACCACGCGCCGCGGCCGGGCGGCGCCTGGCAGTTCCGGTGGCCGTCCCTGACGTACGGCAAGGTGCACGGCATGCACGCGCTGCCCGGCATGGAACTGACGGACGCGGATCCCGACCGGCCGTCCTCCGAGGTCGTCGCCGAGTACTTCGACGCCTACGAGCACGCCTTCGACCTGCGCGTACGGCGGCCGGTCGACGTAAAGGCCGTACGCGAGGGCGACGCGGGCCGGCTCCTCGTCGAGACGTCGGACGGTACGTGGTCCACGCGGGCGCTGATCAACGCGACGGGCACCTGGGACCGGCCGTTCTGGCCGCGCTATCCCGGCCAGGAGACCTTCCGGGGGCGGCAGCTGCACACCGCCCAGTACGCCGGCCCGCAGGACTTCGCCGGGCAGCGCGTCGTCGTGGTGGGCGGGGGCGCGTCCGGTACGCAGCATCTGCTGGAGATCGCCCCGTACGCGGTCGGGACCACCTGGGTGACGCGACGGCCGCCGGTCTTCCGGGAGGGGCCGTTCAGCGAGGACGTGGGCCGGGAGGCGGTCGCCATGGTGGAGGAGCGGGTCCGTCAGGGGCTGCCCCCGAGGAGTGTCGTCTCGGTGACCGGGCTGCCGCTCAACGACGCGATCCGGCAGGGACTCGCGGACGGGGTCCTGGACCGACTCCCGATGTTCGACCGGATCACCCCGGACGGCGTGGAGTGGGACGACGGACGGCACGTGGCCGCGGACGTCATTCTGTGGGCGACCGGTTTCCGCGCTGCGGTCGAGCATCTGGCCCCGCTGCGGCTGCGTGAGCCCGGCGGAGGCATCCGTATCGAAGGGACCCGGGCGGCCGTCGATCCACGGATCCATCTGGTCGGGTACGGGCCGTCGGCGAGCACCATCGGCGCCAACCGTGCCGGGCGGGCGGCGGTCCGGGACATCAGGCGGCTGCTGGCGGACGCCCCGGCCGGCCCCGTCGCGGTGGAAGCCACCGGCTGACCCGCCGCAGGATGCGTACGTGGGCAGACCGCGTACACGGGTCGGCCGCGCGACTGAGTCGGCCTGTTCATGGGTCGGCCGCGTACATGAGTCGGCCTGTTCATGGGTCGGCTCCGTCCGTGCGACGACGTGAGCGGTCCCGCGACGACTTCCCGCGCCCCCGGAGGGGCGCGGCGGGCCCCGTGAGCACCTACCACGCCGTGGTCGCGGCCCGGCTCAGCCCGATGACGCCGAGGCGCCCTTGTGCGCACGGTTGAACTCGGCGACGTTCCTCTTGTGCGCCTCGTAGTCGGCCGTGAAGCGTGTGTCGCCCGGCTTGACCGTGACGAAGTACAGCCAGTCGCCCTGGGTCGGCGCGACCGCGGCACGCATGGCCTCCTCACCGGGATTCGCGATCGGCGTCGGCGGCAGCCCCATCCGCGCGTACGTGTTGTACGGGCTCTCCAGCTGTGTGTCGTTCTCGCTGGTCCGCAGGGTGCTGCGGTTGAGCGCGTAGTTGATGGTGGAGTCCATCTGCAGCGGCATGCCCCGGTCGAGCCGGTTGTAGATCACCCGGGCCACCCTGCCCATGTCCGCCTTGGTGGCCGCCTCCGCCTGCACGATGCTCGCGACGGTGACGGTCTGGTAGACGTTCATCGCGTTGCGCTCGGCCCCGGCCGTGACCGTGCCCCCGCCGAACTTCTTGTTCGCCGTGTCGACCATGTACGAGAGCAGGGAGACCGGGGTCGACTTCTTGTCGATGGGATAGGTCGCGGGGAAGAGGTAGCCCTCGGGGTTGCCGCTCGCGTCGTTCGGCAGCTTGAGGCGGGCCTTCTCCAGGGACTTCTTGCTGGAGCCCGCGGGCAGGGCGAGGGCCTTGTCCATGGCCGTGTAGACCTGGCCGGTGCGCCAGCCCTCCGGGATCACCAGGGCCTGGGGTTCCTTCTTGTCGTCCGTGCTCAGCAGCGGCACCGCCACGGCGGTGACCGCCACGACGGCGCCGGTCGCGATGAGGGCGGTCCGGCCCCGGCGCGTCAGTCGGATCGTTCTCCGTGGCGGAGTGGGCGGAGTGTAGTTCTGCATGCGGGCACGTTAACCCGCATATCGTCCTAAACTCGACATATCTTCATCTTGTTGGCTCCAGTTGGGCGTCCCTGCGGACCAGGGCGGCGTAACGCCCGTCCCGCTCCAACAGCTCCTCGTGCGTGCCCCGTTCGGCGGTGTGCCCGCGGTCGAGGACCACGATCTGGTCGGCGCCCCTAATGGTGGACAGCCGGTGCGCGATGGTGATGGTCGTCCGATTGGCCGACAGCGCGTCGATGGCCTCCTGGACGGCTCGCTCGGTGCGGGTGTCCAGGGCGCTGGTCGCCTCGTCGAGGATCAGGACCGGCGGGTCCCGCAGGATGGTGCGGGCGATGGCGAGGCGCTGCTTCTCACCACCGGAGAACCGGTGCCCGCGCTCCCCCACCACCGTGTCGTAGCCGTCGGGCAGGGACGCGATGTGGTCGTCGATCTGCGCGGCCTTCGCGGCGGCACGCAGTTCCTCGTCGGTGGCGTCCGGCTTGGCGAACCGCAGGTTGTCGGCGACCGTGGCGTGGAAGAGGTACGTCTCCTGCGAGACGACGCCTATCCCCCGCGCGAGGGTGTCGAAGTCCAGGTCGCGCACGTCCACGCCGTCGAGGGTGACGCGGCCGCCCGTGACGTCGTACAGACGCGGGACGAGGTGGCTGAGCGTGGACTTCCCGGCGCCGGTCTGGCCGACGACGGCGAGGCTGGTGCCTGCGGGCACGGTGAGGTCGATGCCGTCGAGGATCGGGCCGCTCTTGTCGTCGTACCGGAATTCGACGCCTTCGAAGCGCACTTCGCCCTTGACCCGGTCGAGGTGGACCGGCTGCTCGGACTCGGTGATGTCGATGGGCAGGTCGAGGTACTCGAAGATGCGCTGGAACAGCGCGAGCGAGGCCTGGATCTGGACGCCCGTGGACAGCAGGCTGACGGCCGGACGGAACAGTCCCTGCTGGAGCGAGACGAACGCCACCAGGGTGCCGATGGAGACCGAGGGGCCGCCGAGCTGGAGGGCCATTCCCGCGGCCCAGTAGATGACGGCCGGCATGGCGGACATGACGATGCCGATGACGGCCATCCGCCAGCGGCCGGCCATGCTCGACCGCACCTCCAGGTCGACAAGGCTCTCGGACTCCTCCGCGAAGGAGCGGGTGAGGGAGTCGGAGCGGCCCATCGTGCGCCCGAGCACGATGCCGCTCACGGAGAGCGACTCGGTGACCGTGGCGGCCATGACCGCCATCTGCTTCTGGCGCTGGGTGGTGATCTTCTTGCGTTCGTTGCCGACGCGGCGGCTGATCCACACGAACACCGGCAGCAGGAGCAGCGAGACGACGGTCAGCCGCCAGTCGAGGGCGACCATCGCGACGATCGTGGCGACGACGCTGGTGAGGTTGGAGACCAGGGAGGTGGCGGTCGAGGTGACCGTCGCCTGCATCCCGCCGATGTCGTTCGCGATGCGCGACTGGACCTCGCCGGTACGCGTCCTCGTGAAGAAGGCGAGCGACATGCGCTGCAGCCGGTCGTAGACGGCCGTGCGCAGGTCGTGCATGACACGCTGGCCGACCGTGGTGGAGATCAGGGTCTGCAGGACACCGAAGACACCGCCGAGCACGGCACTGAGGATCATGCCCAGCGCGAGCAGGCTCAGCAGGCCGGTGCGACCCTGCGGGATCGCGGTGTCGAGGATCTCCTTGAGCAGGAAGGGCGTGGCGACCGAGACCAGGGACGCCGCGCCGACCAGCAGGCCGACGACGGCCAGCCGGCCGCGGTAGGGACGGAAGAGTGCGAGGATGCGGCGCACCTGCCGGGGCTGTCCTGCCTCGACGGGTGGCGGCGTCCAGGTGATGTCGTCGCGGGGCAATGGGCTCCTACGGAAGTGAGAAGAAGAGGATTGACGGAGCATAGCTCATTGTTACCTATACTCACAATGAACTAGGTCCTGATATTGTTCCCGGCATGGACACCCCCGACGCCGACGGCCTGCTCGCCGAGCAGCTGCTGCGGTTGACCCGCCGTGTGCACCGCATCCAGAAGCGCCATCTCCAGACGCGGGGGCTCGGCATCACCCCGGCCCAGTCCCGGCTGCTGCGCACCCTCGCCCACTACGGCTCACCGCCGCGCATGGCCGACCTGGCCGAGCGGCTCGAGGTGGTGCCGCGGGCCGTCACCACCCTGGTCGACGGGCTGGAGGCGAGCGGCAAGGTACGGCGCGTACCGGACCCCACCAACCGGCGCGTCATCCGCATCGAGCTGACGGAGGACGGCGGGCGGGTGCTGCGGGAGCTGCACGGCGCACGCCGGGAGGCCGCGGAGGACATCCTGGCGCCCCTCTCGGACGAGCAGCGCGCGGTGCTGGGCGGGCTGCTGGACACCCTGGTCGACGGCACTTCCGCCGCAGCCGACGGGGGCGATACCGCCGCCGACGCCCACGCCGCCGCCCATGCCGCTGCCGACGCCACTGCCCGAGGGGCGGGGCGCGACTGCTGACGGCCCGGTGCGGAAAGTCCAACTCCCTGGCCACTTCCGTCCCTTGTCCCCCGGCCGACCCCCTAGGAGGGTGACAGCGCGGTGAACCCGCGCTCCCCCCACCGAGGAGGTCCGATGCACGACGAGAACGCGACACCGGAATCCGAAGCCGAACTAGAAGCGGAACTCGCAGCGGAAGCCGAAGCCGAAGCCGACGAGAATCGCGGGGGCCGCTCCCGGCGCTCGGTACTGCGCACGGCGGGCGTCACCGGAACGGGACTGGGCCTCGGGCTGGGGCTGGGCCTCGGTACGCTCGCGGCGGGTGGCGGCACGGCGCACGCCGCCGCGTCCGGGACACCGGTGGCCGCGACCGCGGACGGCGAACCCGCCGCACCCACCGCGCAGGGCAGAACCATGATCGGCGTGCCGTTCGAGGGGCGCGGGACCGTGCGGGTCGGGATCATCGGGCTCGGTAACCGCGGCGGCGGCATGATCGACCTGTTCCTGGCCCTCGACGGCGTCCGTGTCGTCGCACTGTGCGATCCGGTCAAGGACAAGACCGCGAGAGCCGCGGCCAAGGTGGTGGCCGCGGGACAGCCCGCCCCGGCGACGTACACGAAGGGCGAGCACGACTTCGTCGACCTCTGCGCGCGCGGTGACCTCGACTTCGTGTACGTGGCGACGCCCTGGGACCTGCATTTCGAGATGGCGCGCACGGCCATGCTGAACGGCAAGCACGTCGGCGTGGAGTGTCCGGTCGCGATGCGGCTCGACCAGCTCTGGGAACTCGTCGGCCTCTCCGAACGCACCCGCAGACACTGCATGCAACTGGAGAACTGCTGCTACGGCCGCAACGAGATGCGGGTCCTGCGCATGGCGCACGCGGGGAAGTTCGGCCGGCTGCTGCACGGCGCCGGGGCCTACAACCACGATCTGCGCGGCCTGATGTTCGACCCGGACTACTACGAAGGTCCCTGGCGGCGGCTGTGGCACACCCGGCTGCGCGGCGACCTCTACCCGAACCACGGCTTCGGCCCGGTCGCCAACTACATGGACGTCAACCGAGGTGACCGCGTCACCCACATCTCCAGCTTCGGCACACCCTCGCTGGGCCTCGCCGAGTACCGCGCCGAGCACATGCCGCCGGGCGACCCGAGCTGGAAGGAGACGTACATCGAGAGCGACCGGACCATCAGCCTCGTACAGACCGCCAAGGGACGGGTGATCCGGCTCGAACACGATGTGTCGACGCCACATCCCTACTCGCGGATCAACAGCCTCGGTGGCACGAAGGGTGTGTTCGAGGACTACCCGGAGCGGATCTATATAGAGCCGGACCACACAGACGACGCCTGGGGCGACTTCTCGGCGTACACGGAGTGGGACCACTGGCTGTGGAAGGAGCACTCCGACCCGCCCGGCGGACACGGCGGGATGGACTACATCATGCTGTTCCGGCTGATGCAGTCCATCCGGCTCGGGCTGGTACCGGACTTCGACGTCTACGACGCCGCCACCTGGACCGCTCCGGTGCCACTGAGCCACGCCTCCATCAAGGCGCACGGGGCACCGCAGGCGATCCCGGACTTCACCCGCGGGTTGTGGAAGAAGAAGCGGCCGGGCATGGACTCGCCGAAGCCTCAGGACGGCCTTCGGCAGAACGGGTGAGGTCCGCGCGGCCGGTGAGCACACCCTGCACGGTCGTCAGGCGCCGGTCGTAGCACCCGTCCGAGCCGGACAGCCGGTAGCGCTCGCTCGTCGTGGCGACGGCGTGCCGCTGGTCGCGCGGCACGTTCGCGGTGTAGGTCGCGTCGCCCGTGTAGCTGTCGTCGAGCCGGGACCACGCGGTGCGCCGGCCACCGCGGGTCTCCACGACGGATGCCCGGTCCCCCAGGGACAGCACGGTCCGCAGCCGGTCGCCCGCGCCGAGCGTCGTGGTGCCGTCCATGGTGTACGTGCGGTCCGTACGGGTCGTCACGGCCGGCCCGCGCCCGTCCACGGTGACCTTCTCGTCGTCGGTCCAGGTCCCGTCGAGCGCGTCCGTGTTCTCGCCGTCGGTCCAGCGGTGCACGGAGGTACTGGCCAGCTCACGGTCGATCGTGGTCGCGACACGGCCGTGCGAGGTGTCGACGTACCCGGACACCGTCAGCCGGTGCCCGGCGTCCGTGTCGAGCCGGTGCTCGGAACCGGGCGTGTACGTGGCGGAGTTCGTGAGGGCGCCGGTCCTGTGGGCGGTGAGCTTCCCGGTGACGTGCGTGCTCTTCGCGTCCTGCCAGACGAGGACGTTCACCGGGGTGCTCCAGCCGCTCTGTCCCTCGGGAACGCCCACCACGGAGACGTCGATCCGGTGCGGGCGGCCGTCGTTGAGCAGCCCCGCGAACGGGGTCAGGTCGTACTCGACGGGCTTGATGTCGAAGGCGCGCGGGCCCGGGACGACGTACCAGAGGAAGGGGTTGGACCAACCGCCGGTCCAGACGGTGGGGAACGGCGCGGCGATGCCCGCCAGTTTGCCGTCGACCGCTATCTGCACCTCGCGGTAGGGGCCGCCGTCCGCCTTGCAGGAGTACGGGGCGGCATCGGGCACGGTCAGATACCAGTACTCCTCGCAGCCGCCGCCCGACCCGGTGGCGTACACCTCGGCGACGATGCGTTCGCTGTTGCGGGGCGTGGTGAGGGTGCCGTCCTGGAGGGTGAGGACGCGGTCGGGGGTCGCGGTGGCTCTGCCCGCGGCCGACTTCTCGAAGGGAGGGGCGGGGTAGAAGGTCAGGGTCACCTTGACGTCGAAGACGCCCGTGTAGGTGTCGTCGACGACGTTCCCGATCAGCATCTCGACGTCGTGACCGCCGCGGAACGTGTCGCTGTAGCGCGTGACGTCCTTCTCCACCGACCACTCGATGCCGTCGGGCGAGGGCTGCGGAGTGGACGTGCGGAAGACCTCGACACCGCCGATGTGGAGATACCCCAGCCGGTCGTACTGGCGCCCCTTGACCTTGCCGTCGAGGCGCAGCACGACCTTGCTCCAGCGGTCGCCGCAGCCGCGCGGGGGCGCGTACGTGCCCTTGTACGGCGTGAAGTCGCGGAACTGCGCCTCGGCGACGGTCACTTCGCAGGACGCGCCGGCGGGCCTGGTGGCGGGCGGGGCGGCGGTCAGCGGGTCGTGCCAGTCGCTGCCGAACTCGGCGGGCGGATCGGCGGGCGGGGCAGCGAGCTGGGTGGCCGTCGGGGAGTGCGTCGGCGGGGCTTCCGTCGGCCGGGCGGCCTGGGCCGGGCCCGCTCCGAGGAGGGTGCTCGCCACGAGGGTCGCCCCGGCGAGCATGGACATGATGATCCGTCTTCTCATGAGCGGTGTTCTACGGGGAGTCGGCCCGGCCCGCAATGCTGCCTCGGGGCACGGCGGGCCTGGGGTACGTCGCCAGCCGCCGCTGACGCCTCTGATCACACAGGCCGCCACCGAACGGTGCGGGGACTCGGTGGCCGGGCTGCGGGTCCCGGCCGGCCATATGAACTACGCCGACTGGGGGCCGCCGTCCGACTCGATGGACGGACCGGTGCTCGTCGTCCGTCAGGAGGACGCGGGCGGCACGAAGCGGTACTTCACCGACTGCCGGCAGATCGCGCGCGTGGACAACGGGGACGGGGCTCCGGACGGCGACGGCGTGCAGGTGGAGAACGACGAGGTGGAGAACGAGGAGCAGGGCGCGGCGGTACTGCTGTGTTCGGGGACCACGAAACCGTGGTCCCGCTTATGGCCTTCGCTGCGCCCCTACTACTGAGGGGCGGGCCCGTGGTGAGGGGCTGTCAGGCCTTGAGGTCCGCCTTGTCGCCCATCACGACGACCGGGTGCCGGTCCGGGTCGAGGGTGCGCAGCAGGTACTGCATGCCCGACTTGGACAGGCTCACGCAGGCCGACGTACCGCTGCCGTGGTCCATGTGCAGCCAGATGCTGCCGCCCTTGGACTGGCCCTGGGGACGGGTCGGGTCGTTCGGCGAGGTGCCCTTGACGCGGTTGTAGTCGATGGCGATCACGTAGTCGAAGTCGTTCCAGTGCGACTTGGCCCAGTAGTGCGGGGCCTGGAAGCCCGAGGACTGCGTGTACGGGAGCTTGGCGCCGGGGTCGTCGAGGACACCGCCCGAGTCGCTGAGCGTGAACACGCCGACAGGGCTGCGCTTGTCGCCCTCGTTGTGGTCGGTCGTCCAGCCCTTCTTGCCGTTGTGCCCTTCCCAGCTGCGGGTCTTGTCCCAGGTGGATCCGGACTTGGTGTAGAGGACGATCGTGGACTTCGCCGAGTCCTTGCCCTGTCCGTAGACCGCGACGACCTGCCGGGAGTTCGCGGGGATCTGCTTCTGCAGCGTGTTCCCCACGTCGGGGATGCGCTTGAGGTCGACCGTGCGCGCCTGCTCGGGCCGGGACCCGTCCCCCGCCTGCCCGTTGCTCTTCTTCCCGCCGCCGTCGTCCGAACCGCCGCAGGCCGCCAGTGGCATGACCACGGCGCCCAGAACCGCGGCTATGGCCGTCGTCCGCATCCCTCCGCTGATGTGCATACCGTCCATCGTCGCACCACGACGCGGACGACCGTGCCCACCCCCTCGACCTACCGGTCATATCCGGGCGGTCCGGGCCGAATCTTTGCCCCACGGCGGAAAAGCGTTTGCCTGCGGACACGCTGCGACGCGAACCTTGCACGGTTTGTTGTCTCCCCACCTCCGTACTACGAGCCCTTTGGGACGTCATGCAGATTCAAGACCTTCCGTATCCCGACCCGGGTGTGCCGGACGCACGCTCGGGGCCCCGATTCCTGGTATGGCTCGGCCGGAATCAGCTCGGCGGACAGATGAAGGCCCTGGTCTGGGGGCTGCTGCACTTCCTGTCCGTGTCCGCACTGCCCTTCTGCGTCGGATTCGCCGTCCAGGCCGTCGTGGACCGCTCCGGCGGGCGGCTGGCCCTCGCGGGCGGGCTGCTCGCCCTGTGCGGCTTCGGTATCGCGCTGGGCGACACCATGCTGCACCGGGCCGCGGTCACCAACTGGATCACCGCTGCCGCGCGCGTGCAGCAGTTGCTGGCCCGCCGGACCGCTCTGCTGGGCTCCGCGCTGACGCGCCGCGTCGCGGCCGGCGAGATCGTGGCGGTCTCGACGGGCGACGTCGAGAAGATCGGTTGGTTCGTGGAAGCCGTGTCGCGGTTCACCGCGGCCGCCGTGACCGTCGTGCTCGTCTGTGTCGCCCTCGTCGTCTACCAGCCGGCGCTCGGCGTCGTCGTCGCCGTGGGCCTGCCCGTCCTGGCGCTGTCGGTGCTGCCGCTGCTCCCCCGGGCCACCCGCCGCGCCGACTTCCAGCGCGAGAAGGCGGGACGCGCCACCGAACTGGCCTCGGACACCGTCGCTGGCCTGCGCGTACTGCGCGGGATCGGCGGCGAGGAACTGTTCCTCGACCGCTACCGCCGTGCCTCGCAGGAGGTCCGGCACGCCGCCGTGCGCAGCGCCCGCATGTGGGCACTGATCCACGCGATCCAGGTGTTCCTCCCCGGGCTGCTGCTGATCGTCGTCGTCTGGCACGGCGTGAACCTGGCCCGCGAGGGCCGGATCACCGTCGGCGAGATGGTCACCGTCTACAGCGCGGTCATGATCCTCACCTATCCGCTGCGGCACTTCACCGAGATCGCGATGGCGTACTCCTTCTCCCGGCCGTCCGCCAGGCGCGCGGCACGGGTGCTGTCCCTCGAACGGGCCACGGACGGCGAGGGATCGCGCGAGGCCGTCGTACCGACCGGGGACCTGTACGACCCCGCGACCGGTCTGCTCGCGCCCGCGGGACGGCTCACCGCCGTGGTGTGCGGTGACCCGGACGCCGCGGGTGAACTGGCCGAACGGCTCGGCGGTCATACGGCGGAGTCCTCGGAACTGCCGTCCGCGCTGGTCGGAGGCGTACCGCTCGACGAACTGCCCCTCGGCTCCGCCCGCAGTGCCGTCCTCGTCCAGGACAAGGATCCGGTCCTGCTCTCCGGCACGCTGCGCGAACTGCTCGACGTGCCCTCGTCGGGAGACGTCAGCCCCGAGGAGGCACTGTCGGCGGCCCAGTGCGGCGATGTCCTGGACGCGCTCGCCCAGGGTTCGCTGGACGCCGACGACCCGATGGACTCCCGGATCACCGAACGCGGCCGGTCCCTGTCCGGCGGCCAGCGCCAGCGTCTCGCGCTGGCCCGGTCGCTGGTCACCGCCCCGGGCGTACTGGTCCTGGACGAACCGACGTCCGCGGTCGACTCGCACACCGAGGCGCGGATCGCCGACGGGATCCGCTCCCTGCGACAGGGACGCACGACGGTGGTCCTCACCTCGTCGCCGCTGCTCCTGGACCGGGCGGACCGGGTCGTGCTCGTCCACGAGGGCGAGGTCGCGGCGGTCGGCGTGCACCGCGAACTGCTGCACAGCGACGCGCGATACCGCGCCGTGGTGACCCGTGAGACCGACGACGAGGCCGCCGAACAGGAACTGAACCAGCTGCAGGAACTGGAAGAAATCGAGGAGACGGCATGATCGGCGTGGCGCCACCGGCCTACGATCCGGCGGCCCCGAAGACGGCGGAGACCCTGCCCGTCGGAGCCCCCGCGACCGTACGCGCCTACGTGGCCGAACTGTTCCAACGACATCGCCGGACCTTCCTGGTGCTCGTCACCGTCAACACGGTCGCCGTCGTCTCCTCGATGGTGGGCCCCTATCTGCTGGGCTCCCTGGTCCAGCACGTCTCCGAAGGCGCGACCGCCGCGCGCGAACTGCACCTGGAGCGCACCGCCGCACTGTTCGCCGTCGCCCTGGTCGTCCAGGCCGTGTTCGTGCACCAGGTGCAACTGCGCGGGGCCATGCTCGGCGAGCGGATGCTGGCCGACCTGCGCGAGGACTTCCTCGTACGGGCCGTGGGGCTGCCGCCCGGCGTCCTGGAACGGGCCGGTACGGGTGATCTGCTCTCCCGCATCACCACGGACATCGACCGGCTGGCCAACGCCATGCGCGAGGCCGTGCCCCAGCTGGCCATCGCCGTGGTGTGGGTGGCGCTGCTGCTCGGCGGCCTGGTCGTGACCGCGCCACCGCTCGCGCCCGCGGTACTGGTCGCCGTCCCGATCCTGGTGATCGGCTGCCGCTGGTACTTCAAGCGCGCCGCGTCCGGCTACCGCTCCGAGGCCGCCGGTTACGCCGCCGTGGCCGCCGTCCTCGCCGAGACCGTGGACGCCGGGCGCACCGTCGAGGCGCACCGCCTGGGCGAACGCCGCATCGACCTGTCGGACCAGCGGGTCAAGGAGTGGACCGCCTGGGAGCGGTACACCCTCTGGCTGCGGTCGGTGCTCTTCCCCGCCATCAACGCCACCCACACCACGGTCCTCGGCTCGGTCCTCATGATCGGCGGATACTTCGTCCTCCAGGGCTGGATCGACGTGGGCCAGCTGACGACGGGCGCCCTGATCGCGCAGATGCTCGTCGACCCGGTGGGCCTGATCCTGCGCTGGTACGACGAGCTGCAGGTGGCCCATGTGTCGCTGGCACGGCTGGTGGGCGTCCGCGAGATCGAGCCGGACGCGGGTGACAAGGCGCTGGCCCCCGACGGGCGTGACGTGCACGCCGACGAGGTGCACTTCGGCTACCGGGCGGGCGTCGACGTGCTGCGCAAGGTCTCCCTGGAGGTCGCGCCCGGCACCCGGATGGCCCTGGTCGGCCCGTCCGGCGCGGGCAAGTCCACGCTGGGCAGGCTGCTCGCCGGGATCTACGCACCCCGCACGGGCCAGGTCACCCTGGGTGGCGCCGAACTCTCCCGGATGTCCGCGGAACGGGTCCGCTCCCACGTGGCCCTGGTCAACCAGGAGCACCACGTGTTCGTGGGCGCCCTGCGCGACAACCTCCTCCTCGCCCGCACGGGTGCCGATGACGCCGAGCTGTGGGCCGCCCTCGGCGCGGTCGACGCCGGCGGGTGGGCGCGGGCGCTGGCCGACGGTCTCGACACCGAGGTCGGCTCGGGCGGTGTCGCACTCACGCCCGCCCAGGCCCAGCAGATCGCGCTCGCACGCCTGGTGCTCGCGGACCCGCACACGCTGGTCCTGGACGAGGCCACCTCGCTCCTCGACCCGCGGGCGGCCCGGCACCTGGAGCGCTTCCTGGCCCGGGTCCTCGACGGCCGCACGGTGGTCGCCATCGCCCACCGGTTGCACACCGCCCACGACGCGGACGTCATCGCCGTCGTCGAGAACGGCCGCATCAGCGAGCTCGGCAGCCACGACCAGCTGGTCGCCGCGAACGGCGCGTACGCGGCGCTGTGGCGGTCCTGGCACGGGTGAACGGGCACGCGGGCGGGCCGGCCGTGGGAGGTCCGCCCACGGCCGGCCCGTCCGTGGACGGGCTGTCCGTGGACGGGCTGTCCGGGGACGGGCTGTCCGGGGGTGATCCGTCCACAGGTGGTCCGTCCGGGCCTGCGGGCCGACGTCGGGCGGGTTTGGCCGGCCGGGTGCCCGAGCGGGCCGACGCGCCCGGTCGGGCTCCGTGACGTTGCGCGGTGTCGCAGGTGGGTGGAAGTGTGGAGGTCGGCACCGGCTCGGGGAGCGCCCGGGAACCGCCCGGTTCCACGTGTTCCGTACGGGCGAGGCCGGGGCCGAGCGGTCCGCGTACCCGCCGCCGAACGCGGTGACAGCAGGCCGGCCCGCACCACCTGGAGGTACCCGTGGACAGCGCCGACGGTTGGGGAGACGATGTCTACCAGCCCGACGGATCCGAGGTTCAGGACGACGCCGGACTGCTCGACGCCGAGGACACACTCGAAACCGACGGTGTGAGCGACCCTCTGGACCGCGGCTGGTCACCTCCGGAACGCCCCTGGGCGGTGGAACGCAAAGACGTGACAGCGGCCGAGCGCCACCGCGGCGAAACCCTCGACGAACGTCTCGCCGAAGAACTCCCGGATGTCGCGGCACCCGACGGCGACGGCATCGGAGACTGCCCCGACTCGGACGGCGAACCCCTCGACAACGAAGTGGGCGCCCTCCGCTCCGGACGTCTCGTGGCCCCCGGAGAAGGAGCGCACGAGGACGGGGAGAGCGGGCTGATCGCCACCGACGTGGGCATAGACGGAGCCGCCGCCTCGGCGGAGGAGGCCGCCATGCACATCGTCGACGAGGACTCCCTGTCCGGCTGACCGCGTCCTTCCCGCTGCCCTGTCCGCGCACCCCTCCCCCACGCAAGGAGCACTCATGCAGCAGGACAAACACCCCGACTACCACTCCGTCGTCTTCCGCGACCGCGCCGCCGGATACGCCTTCCTGACCCGGTCCACGGCCGCCAGCGACCAGACCATCGAGTGGGACGACGGCCGGACGTACCCCGTCGTGGATGTGGAGATCTCCTCGGAGAGCCACCCCTTCTACACGGGCACGGCCAGGACCGTGGACACCGAGGGACGGGTCGCCCGCTTCGAGAAGCGGTACGGCGGCGGAGGCCAGGACAAGGCGTCGGGCGAGGGCGACGCCTCCTGACCCGGCCGGAACGGGTGCCTCCCGGCGGCGGATGACAGCCGCAGCCTGTCCGCCTTCCGCGCCCCGTCCACCGGCCGCGCCACTCGTCCCGGTGGCGCGGCCGCTCCGACGCGTCGGCTTCAGATGAAGTTGAGCGCGGCCGCGCCGCCCACTCCGCCCAGCACCATGAACGCTGGCATCAGCACCTTCAGCTCCACCCAACTGCCGGCCCGGAACCGCAGGGCCTTGGGCGGCCCGATCGGGTACCACCGCTTGCGGCCGACCGGGATCGGCCACAGGATCGGGCAGCCCGACACAGTCAGCGCGTCCCCGATGTCGTGCACCAGCGCACCGAGGACGATCGGCAGGCCGAGCCACAGGTACTCCTGGCCCGGCGCGGTGAAGAGCCAGTCGGCCCCGTTGCCCGGCTTGTCCAGCACCCCCGCGATGATCCACGCACTCGTCGCGGCCAGCAGCCACACCAGGACGTCGGCGCTGGACCCACGCGTCGCCCGCCAGAGCAGCCCTTCGATGGCGAGCACCATGTGCACGAACAGAAGTCCCAGAACCGCCCAGCGGCCTCCGGTGATCGCGGCCACCGAGGCTCCGCCGCCGATGAGCACCGCCCACAGCCAGGTGTGTGTCAGCGTCCGGTGCCCACCCGAGCGCCGCGGATCGCCCGGCTTCCTCGTGCCCTTGTAGACGGCGTACGAGAGCTTGTCGACGATCTCGCACAGGCCCCGTGACACCGGTCCGAAGGCCCGCGAGATGGTGGCGGCCTTGTGGTCCAGATCCGGGGCGAGGGCGGCGCCCGCGCAGATCAGCGCCCCGGCCAGGAGCACCGGCCACGGCATCGTGTGGCCCGAGGCCGCCGCCGCCGCTCCGACGCCCAGCCAGGCCGCCGCCCCGGACAGTGAGTGTGCTGGTCCCATCATGGCCGTGCCCCGCCCCATTCCTCATGTACTGACTGCCAGTTGTCCCCGTGAGCTGACACCTGGTCGGCGACACAGCGTAGCGTTCGTGATCTTCGGCCTCGCATCCGATTCCCTCATCGGGTGGGATGACAGGCAAGATGGGGGTGTGACCCTTATCGATCAGCTGCCGCAGACCGCAGATCCCGACGCCCTCTACGAAGCCTTCGAGTCGTGGGCCGGGGAACGCGGTCTCACGCTCTATCCCCACCAGGAGGAAGCGCTGATCGAGGTGGTCTCGGGTGCGAACGTGATCGTGTCGACCCCCACCGGGTCCGGCAAGAGCATGATCGCCGCGGGTGCGCACTTCGCGGCGCTCGCCCGTGACGAGGTCACCTTCTACACCGCGCCGATCAAGGCACTCGTCTCGGAGAAGTTCTTCGAGCTGTGCAAGATGTTCGGCACCGAGAACGTCGGCATGCTGACCGGCGACGCGTCCGTGAACTCCGACGCCCCGGTCATCTGCTGCACCGCCGAGGTCCTTGCCTCGATCGCGCTGCGCGACGGCAAGCGTGCCGACGTCGGCCAGGTCGTGATGGACGAGTTCCACTTCTACGCCGAGGCCGACCGCGGCTGGGCCTGGCAGATCCCGATCCTCGAACTGCCACAGGCGCAGTTCATCCTGATGTCGGCGACGCTCGGCGACGTCTCCATGTTCGAGGAGGACCTGACCCGGCGGACCGGGCGTCCCACCTCGGTGGTCCGCTCGGCGACCCGTCCCGTCCCACTCTCCTACGAGTACAAGCTGACGCCGCTCACCGAGACGCTCACCGAGCTCCTGGAGACGAGGCAGGCGCCCGTCTACATCGTGCACTTCACCCAGGCGCAGGCCGTGGAGCGGGCGCAGGCGCTGATGAGCATCAACATGTGCACGCGCGAGGAGAAGGACCAGATCGCCGCGCTGATCGGCAACTTCCGGTTCACCACCAAGTTCGGCCGCAACCTCTCCCGTTACGTACGGCACGGCATCGGTGTGCACCACGCCGGCATGCTGCCCAAGTACCGCCGACTGGTCGAGAAACTGGCGCAGGCCGGTCTCCTGAAGGTCATCTGCGGCACGGACACTCTGGGCGTCGGCGTCAACGTGCCCATCCGCACCGTGCTGTTCACCGCTCTGGCGAAGTACGACGGCACGCGCGTACGGACCCTGCGCGCGCGGGAGTTCCACCAGATCGCGGGCCGGGCCGGGCGGGCCGGCTTCGACACGGCGGGCTTCGTCGTGGCGCAGGCCCCCGAACACGTCGTGGAGAACGAGAAGGCCCTTGCCAAGGCTGGCGACGACCCGAAGAAGCGTCGCAAGGTGGTGCGCAAGAAGGCCCCGGAAGGTTTCGTGGGCTGGACGGACGGCACCTTCGAGAAGCTGATCTCGTCCGATCCGGAGCCGCTGACCTCGCGTTTCCGGGTCACTCACACGATGCTTCTGTCCGTGATCGCGCGGCCCGGCAACGCCTTCGCCGCGATGCGTCATCTGCTGGAGGACAACCACGAGCCGCGCAAGCAGCAACTGCGGCACATCAGGCGGGCGATCGCCATCTACCGGTCGCTTCTCGACGGCGGAGTCGTGGAGAAGCTCGACACACCGGACGCCGAAGGACGCATCGTGCGTCTGACCGTCGACCTGCAGCAGAACTTCGCCCTCAATCAGCCGCTGTCGACCTTCGCTCTCGCCGCGTTCGACCTCCTGGACCCGGAATCGCCCTCGTACGCCCTGGACATGGTGTCCGTCGTGGAGTCCACCCTGGACGACCCGCGGCAGATCCTCGCCGCCCAGCAGAACAAGGCCCGCGGCGAGGCCGTGGGGGCGATGAAGGCGGAGGGCATCGAGTACGAGGAGCGCATGGAGCGGCTCCAGGACGTGTCGTACCCCAAGCCGCTGGAAGAGCTGCTCTTCCACGGATACGACACCTACCGCAAGAGCCACCCGTGGGTGGGCGACCATCCGCTCTCCCCGAAGTCCGTCATCCGTGACATGTACGAACGGGCCATGACCTTCACCGAGTTCGTGTCCCACTACGAACTCGCCCGCACCGAGGGCATCGTGCTCCGCTACCTGGCGAGCGCCTACAAGGCCCTTGACCACACCGTCCCGGACGACCTGAAGTCGGAGGACCTGGAGGACCTGATCGCCTGGCTCGGCGAGATGGTGCGTCAGGTCGACTCCAGCCTCCTCGACGAGTGGGAGCAGCTCGCCAACCCCGAGGTGATGACGGCCGAGGAGGCCCAGGAGAAGGCCGACCAGGTCAAGCCGGTCACGGCCAACGGGCGCGCCTTCCGGGTACTCGTCCGCAACGCCATGTTCCGGCGCGTCGAACTCGCCGCCCTCGACAACGTCGCCGAACTCGGAGAGCTCGACTCCGAGGCGGGCTGGGACGCCGATGCCTGGGGCGCGGCCATGGACGACTACTGGGACGAGTACGACGACCTCGGCACCGGCCCCGACGCACGCGGTCCCAAGCTCCTGATCATCGACGAGCAACCGGAGAACGGTCTGTGGCGGGTCCGTCAGACGTTCGCCGACCCGAACGGCGACCACGACTGGGGCATCAGCGCGGAGATCGACCTCGTGGCCTCCGACGCCGAGGGACGTGCCATCGTCAAGGTCACCGCCGTCGGCCAGCTGTGACCACAGGAGAACGTGACTCATGACGAACCCAGCGGAACGACTCGTCGATCTGCTCGACCTGGAGCAGATCGAGGTCAACATCTTCCGTGGCCCCAGCCCGCAGGAATCGCTGCAGCGGGTCTTCGGCGGGCAGGTCGCGGGCCAGGCCCTCGTCGCCGCCGGCCGCACCACGGACCCGGAACGGCCCGTGCACTCCCTGCACGCGTACTTCCTGCGCCCGGGCCGGCCGGGCGTGCCCATCGTGTACCAGGTCGAACGGGTACGGGACGGGCGGTCGTTCACCACGCGCCGCGTCACCGCCGTGCAGCAGGGCCGCACGATCTTCAATCTGACCGCCTCCTTTCACAAGCCTGAGGAAGGGAGCTTCGAGCACCAGCTGCCGCCGGCTCGTGAGGTCCCGGATCCCGAGTCGCTCCCGAGCGTCACTCAGGAGATCAAGGAACATCTGGGCGCGCTCCCCGAGACGCTGGAGCGCATGGCCCGGCGCCAGCCCTTCGACATCCGCTACGCGGACCGGTTGCGCTGGACACCGGAGGAGATCGAGAACGCCGAGCCGCGCAGCGCCGTATGGATGCGCGCCGTCGGGCCTCTGGGCGACGACCCGCTCGTCCACACCTGCGCGCTCACCTACGCGAGCGACATGACGCTCCTGGACGCCGTCCGTATCCCGGTGGAGCCCCTGTGGGGCCGGCGCGGTTTCGACATGGCCTCCCTGGACCACGCCATGTGGTTCCACCGGCCGTTCCGCGCCGACGAGTGGTTCCTGTACGACCAGGAGTCCCCGATCGTGACGGGTGGCCGAGGGCTGGCCCGGGGGCGCATCTACGACCAGGAGGGACGCCTGCTCGTTTCCGTCGTCCAGGAAGGGCTGTTCCGCAAGCTGGAGGACTGACCGGGTACCGGCCGGTCAGAGGTTTCTGCGCCGCAGCCAGCCGAGGAGCCGTCCGGGGCGTCCCGGTTCATCGATCACGGGCCGTGCCTCGGCAGGTCGCCGTGAGCCTGCCTGCTGTCGTGGTCCTGCCTGCCGTACTGCTCCTGCTTGTCGTACTGCTCCTGCCCGAGTTCGCGCGTCAGCCAACTGCCGCGCGTCGGTCAACTGCCGCACTTCGGCCGGACGCCGCACTTCGGCCGGGTGTCGCTCTTCGGCCGGATGCCGTCCGACCGGATGCCGTCCGACCGGATGCTGCCGCGCTTCGGCCGGACGCAGCCGCTCGCCCGGGCGCCGCTGCCCGGCCGGACGTCGCATTCCGGCCGGGTGCCGCAGCTTGGCGGCCTCTCGCAGGTCGACGGGCTGCCGGTGATCGACAGGCGTGCGCTGATCGACCGGCGTGCGGTGTTCGCCAAGAAGCGCCGGACGGTCGTACTGCACCTCCGAAGTCCGGGGCTCCGTCGTCGGCCGCGGGGCGGCCCGGCGGTCGCGTGCCTCCTCCAGCCCGTTCGCCAGATCGGCGCGGAGCCAGCTGATCTCGTCCGGATCCGTCGCTGTCATGATCCGGGCCGTGATGTGCGCGGCAGGCGAGTCGGGCGCACCGTGGGTGGTCTGTTCGGGCCGGTACCGGTCCATGTAGGCCCGCTCGTACGGGTCGGGAACGATCTCGGCCACCTGGACGGGGTCGAGCAGCGACGCCACGACCGCGGCACGTGCCCACGGGTCCTCGTTCTGGCGAAGCAGGAACCCGAGGTGCCGGCCTCGCCAGTTCCGGGCCCGCAGGTCCAGACCCGTCTCCAGTTGGCCGCGCAGGTTCTCGGGCACACGGCCGCTCAGCAGAGACGCATGCTTCTTGTCGTTGGCGAACTGCCGCAGTTCTTCAGCCAGATACAGCCACACGACTGCGCGATACCGGTTCAAATAGAACTTTACGGGCACTACGAGGCCCAGGCGGGCGAAGCGCGTGAACCGGGCGGTCGTGACGCCCATGAGGGCCGCGCCCTCCGACGTGCCGACTGCTTTGACGCGTTCCCGCAGAGCCTCTGGGAAGCCTGCCGCGGCCCGCACCCTGTCGATCTCCGCGCGGGTGACGCGATGGCCTCCGCCGCCTTCGTCAGGCACTGTGCGGATGCGCCCGAGCCGTACGGCGAGGTCGAACTCGCCCCGCTTGAACCCCAGCTCCCGCGCGGCGCGGCTCTGAGCGAGTGTCGAGGTTTGTGTAGGGGCCACACCGACAGGCCCGTTCGGACCGGAGATGACGGACTGCGTGACCGTTGGCATGACGGACTGCGTGATGGTGTTGCCGGACATGATGGTTCTCCCCCGTGCAGCGGTGTGCGCTTCGCCTGTGTTTTGCGTGCGCTTGCTTCGAGAAAAACCGTAGCCGGTCCGCCGCGCCTTGCGCCGAGCCTGTGGATAACTTCGAGCGCGATGACGTCTGTGCCGGTCAGATGTCTATGGAGGGCGAGTGTTCCGGATGTCGGGCATCGACGTGCAGGTGCTCGCCGACGCGATTGACGAGCAGAGTCATCTCGTACGCGACCTGGCCGATGTCGGCTTCCGCCGCACTGAGCACGCACAGGCAGCTGCCGGTGCCGGCCGCCGTGACGAAGAGGACCGCGTCATCGAATTCGATCATGGTCTGGCGGACCCGGCCCGCGCCGAAGTGCCTGCCCGAGCCCTTGGCCAGGCTGTGCAGTCCGGAAGAGACGGCGGCAAGATGCTCGGCGTCCTCCCGCCGCAGACCTGTGCTCGCCCCGGTCACCAGCCCGTCGTTGGACAGCACGAGTGCGTGGCGTATGTGCTCGACACGCTGGGTCAGATCGTCGAGCAGCCAGTCGAGTCCCCGATTCTCCGCCATGATCCGTCTCCCCGTGATGTGTGGTCCCCCTGGGCCGGAGGATCCGATCGACCAGCCTTCACCACCGTCGCCGTCCGGGCAAGGAGGATAGGGGCATGGCACACAAGATGACCGATGAGGAATGGCGGGCGTTCGTCTCGCACGGAACCCGCACTGGCAAGTTGTCGACCGTCCGGGCCGACGGGCGCCCGCATGTGGCGCCGATCTGGTTCGTGCTCGACGGCGACGACCTGGTCTTCAACACGGGGAAGGACACCGTCAAGGGGCGGAATCTGGCTCGGGACGGCCGGGTGGCCCTGTGCGTGGACGACGACCGGCCGCCGTTCGCGTACGTCGTCGTACAAGGGCAGGCCCAGATCTCGGAGGACCTCGACGACGTCCGGCTCTGGGCAGGACGGATCGGCAGCCGGTACATGGGCGAGGAGCGCGCCGAGGAGTTCGCGGCCCGGAACGGCGTACCCGGCGAACTCCTCGTAAGGGTGAGAATCGAGAAGGTTCTCGCGGAGGGCTCGGTCTCCGACTGACCCCCGGTACAGGTTGAGTCGCACAGGGCTGAGTCCCACGGGTTGAGGCTCATGGGTTGAGTGGCGCAGCTTGAGCGCTTGGGCGGCCGCGCGTCGGCCGACCAAGTCCTCCGGCCGGACCGACCAAGTCCTCGAAGTCCTCCAGGTCCTCCAGGTCCTCCAGCCGATCAGGTTCTCCGGCCGACCGAGTCCGTCAGCCGACCGAGTCGAGGAGCCGGGCGGTGTGCATCCGCCCGGCGTACTCGACGAGACGTACCAGCACCTCCTTTCCTGAGTCGCGGTCACGGGCGTCGCAGAGCACCACGGGGGTTCCCCGGTCGAGATCGAGAGCCCGTGACACTTCGTGGGCGCCGTACGTGCGTGCGTCCGTGAAGCAGTTGACCGCCACCACGAAGGGGATGTGCCGGTGTTCGAAGTAGTCCACCGCCGGAAAGCAGTCCTCAAGCCGGCGGGTGTCCGCAAGGACGACGGCACCGAGGGCTCCCTGTGCCAGCTCGTCCCACAGGAACCAGAATCTGTCCTGGCCCGGCGTTCCGAACAGGTAGAGCGACAGGCCGGACCTGATGGTGATGCGCCCGAAGTCCATGGCGACGGTCGTCGTCACCTTCCGGTCCACCCCGCCGGTGTCGTCGACCGACCGGCCGGCCTCACTCAGCAGTTCCTCGGTGCGCAGCGGTCTGATCTCGCTGACCGCGCCCACCAGGGTGGTCTTGCCGACGCCGAAGCCGCCGGCGACGAGGATCTTCAGCGCCAGGGCGGCCGTCTCACCGCTGGTGTCATCGCTGTTGTCATCGCTGGTGTCATCGCTGGTGTCATCGGAGTGTTCAGGGACCATCGCTCACTTCTCTCGGATCAGCCGGTATCGGTCGACGGCTACAGGGCCCTCAGTCCGTCAATGACCTCGCGCAGAATGCGCTCGTCGGGCAGGTGCGCGGGCGGCACAGGGCGGCTGACCGTCACGCAGCCCAGTTCCAGCAGATCGCCCAGGAGCACGCGCACCACGCCCACGGGCAGATCGGTGTCCGCGGCCAGTTCGGCGACGGACTGGGTTTCGGCCCGGCAGAGTTCGACCAGGGCCCGGTGCTCCGGACCGAGCGCGGTGTCCGCGCCGGTCCCGGGCGCCCCGGTGTCGAGCGTGACAAGCGCTATCAGGTCGAAGCGCACCCCCGCGGGTCGCGACTCGGTGCGTCCGCCCGTCATGGCGTAGGGGCGGACGAGCGGCCCGGCCTCGCTGTCGTACCACTGGCTGCCCGGCTGCTCGGGCGTGGCTGCCCGGTCCTCGGTCATGAACTCCGTCCCCCGCTCACCCTGCCGCGGGCGGACGGACGCCCGCGCGGGGAGCCGAGTGGAGATGCTCACCCACCCGTCTGACCAGGCGTGCCATCTCGTAGGCGATCAGGCCGATGTCGGCCGTCACGCCGCTCAGGACGGCGAGGCAGGACCCGTCTCCGGCGGCCACCACGAACAGGAAACCGTCGTCCATCTCGACCATGGTCTGGCGTACTCCGCCGGCGCCGAAGTGGCGGCCCGCGCCCTTGGCCAGGCTGTGGAAACCGGAGGAGACCGCAGCGAGGTGCTCCGCGTCCTCGCGTCCCAGGCCGGTGGACGCGCCCACCGCGAGCCCGTCGTTGGAGAGCACGACAGCATGCCGCACCTCGGCGACCCGCAGCACCAAGTCGTCCAGCAGCCAGTCGAGTTCGCCGGACTGTGCCGCGGCCCCCGTATCCGGATCCTGGATCATGCGAGGTCTCCTTCGCTGCTGTCGCTGCCCTCTGCGGGGCCGGGCGTGGCGCGGGGACCGGGGGAACGGCCGCCGCCGCGAGCCCAACCGGCGCGGTACGCGGTCATCCGGTCCCGTACCGCTTCGGGGGTGCGCTCGGCGTCGTCCCGGTGACGTGCCGGGTGCGCGGGCTCTTCGGCGCGTTCTGCACGCAGTTGCGGGGCGAGGCTGGCCTGGCGCACCCGCCGCGGGAGTCCGTCGGACGCGTCGGACGCGTCGGACGCGTCCGACTGCTCGGTGTCGTCGGAGGAACGGTGCAGGCGCAGGGTGATCACCTCGGGCGGTGGTCCGGCGTGCGAGCCGTCCGCCGACGCCTCCGCCGGAGCGGCTACGGGCGAGACGGGTGCGGGTCGTTCGATGTGGGCCTCCACGGAGTCCTGCCGTGGGGCGGGGCCCACGGATTCCTGTCGGGGCACGGGACCGGCTACGCGCGCGTACTGGCGTCCGGCGGCTTGTTGTCCGGCAGTTCGTCCGACAGGCTGTTCCGTCGGCCGTCCGGCAGTTCGTCCGGGAGGTGGTCCAGCAGGTCGCTCGGCCCTGCCGCGACGCGCACCGGAACGTTCCTCCGAACTCGTGTGCAACAGCGCGGTGGGAAGGAGGATCACCGCGGTGGTGCCCCCGTAGGGCGAGGTCCGCAGGTGCACCTTGATGCCGTGACGGGCTGCGAGTCTGCTCACTACGAAGAGGCCGAGTCGGTCGCTGTCGAACAGGTCGAGTGCCTGGGACTGCTCGATACGGCGATTGGCCTCGGCGAGGGTCTCCTTGCCCATGCCCAGTCCCCGGTCCTCGACCTCCACGGCGTATCCGTTGCCGACCGGCTCGCCGGTGACCCGCACCCTGGTGTGGGGCGGGGAGAACTGGGCGGCGTTCTCGACAATCTCGGCCAGCAGATGCGTGAGGTCGGCGATCGCGGCTCCGACGACCAGGGTCTCCGAAAGCTGTCGTACCTCCACGCGCGCGTAGTCCTCGACCTCGGAGACGGCGGCGCGCACCACGTTCGTCAGGGAGACCGGCATGCGCCACGCGCGGCCCGGTGCTGCTCCGGAGAGGATGATCAGGCTCTCGGCGTGGCGTCGCATCCGTGTCGTGAGGTGGTCGAGCCGGAAGAGGTCGCTCAGCTCGTTCGGGTCCTCGGAGCGTCGCTCCATGCTGTCCAGCAGCCTGAGTTGGCGGTGGACGAGAACCTGGCTGCGGCGGGCGAGATTGACGAAGACACCGGAGATCCCGCCGGCGAGTTCCGCTCGTTCGACGGCCGCGTGCAGGGCGGCGCGGTGCACGGTGGTCAGGGCTTCCGCGACCTGCCCCGCCTCGTCCTCGGCGGGCGGTCCCGGCGGGGCCTCGGCACGGATGTCGATCTCCTCTCCGGCCCGGAGTTTCCGCATGGCGTTCGGCAGTTTGCGCCGGGCGATCTCCAGGGCGCTGTTGCGCAGGGTCACCAGTTCGACGACGAGGCCGCGGCCGATGCGTACGGAGATGACCAGTGAGGCGGCCACGGCCGCGAGACCCAGGAGGACCGCGGCGCCGGCGGGCGAGAGCAGGCCGCGCCGGAGGGGGTCGGCGCGGTCCGCGACGTCACGGGCGGCGTCCGCCTCGATGGTCCGCATGTCGTCCCGCACGCGCGCGTGGGCGGCGTTCCAGATCTCCGCAGGTGAGGCTTGGAGGGCCGTCGCGCCGGGTGGGGCGATGAGCACCCTGTCCTCGACCGCCGTCATGTCGGCGTACGCGGCGCCCTCCGTGAGGGCCTGCCAGGCGGCTCGTTCGGGTCCGCGGAGATCGACGGCAGCGGAGTCGGTGAGCAGCCTGCGCATGTCGACGGCGCCGGTGAACAGCCGCAGCCGCTGTCCGTCGAGGGTCCCGGCCAGGCGGGCACCGGCGAGTACCGCGTCCTCCTGCGCCAGGGTCTCCCCCGCGCGGGAGAACTCAAGCAGTACGCGCGCGTCGGAGCCGATCTCCGCGTCCTGGATGCCGGTGAGGGCTCCGCCCACCCCGAAAGCCGTGGAGATGGTCCCGGTGTACCGCCGGTATGTCTCGTCCCAGCCGGTCCCGCGGTCGAGTACGGCGGTCCGCAGGGAGTGGAGCTGTTCGACGCCGGACACCAAGGTTTCGAGGCGTGCGGCCACTCCGGCGGGCAGTTCCTCGCTGTCGGCGACGGTGCTGCCCTCTCCGAGGCGGAGTTCCGACACGGTCCGGTCGGTGCGCGCCGCCAGCTTCTTGAGGGCGCGCTCCCGGTCGCCCGAGGGGCGTGTGGCGTAGCGGACAGCTGCCACGCGTTCGTCCTGGAGCGCGACGACGGTTGCCGCGACCGGGGCGCGCACTTCGGAGTCCACCCGCTGCAACTGCCGCAGCCGTGCGACGTCCTGGGCCGTGGTGACGGTGGCGTGTGCCCAGAGGGCGAGCAGGGAGACGACCGGGACCATGAGCAGGCAGACGATCTTCGCTCGCACGGTACGGAGCCGCAGACTCCGGCTCCTCGCGCGCGTGGGCGCGCTGCTCGGTTCCGTGTCGTCGTTCTCCTCGCGGCCGGAGTCTTCGTCGGCGTGGCCGGGGTCTTCGTCGGCCGGCGGTCCGGCATGCGCGCGACGGCCCCGTATCTGGGCCGTCGACGGCTGCGTACCGTCTGTCGGGGTCCTTCGGGATGTACGCATGGCCTTCTCGCTCGGGTGGTTCGGTGGACACGCCTGGTCGGTGGACGCGTCTGGTCGGGTCGTCGGTCCGGGTTCGCCGCTAGGGCCTGTCTGACAATTCCCGTCGTCGCCCGGAGGGCGGCCGGGCGGCGTCAGGTGCGTGCTCTCGCCGTGCCGGGCGCAGAGCCTCGTA
>NZ_JBHXTO010000045.1:0-60049 GCF_042677425.1 Streptomyces sp. NPDC127119
GCGTAGGGCTCCCGCAAAAAAGTCAGACCCTCCGACCAAGAGCCGTATGCACGGGGGCGGCGGACTCGACGTACCGGCACGGCCCGCTCCCACCACCCACGCCCTCCCACGCCGCCCACGCCCCCGGCAACACCCCGGCGCCCCCAACGCCCCCAGGCCCCCTACGGCAAGGCGATCCCAGGATCCATCCCACCCAACGCAGAAGCACACGAACAATCCCGCGAACCCCCCGCCGGCAGCCCCGCAACCGCGTCGAACAGAACCCCCCGCAACCGCCCCACATTCGCCGCGAACACCTTCAGCACCTCGTCGTGCGAGACACCTTCCCCCGCAGCGGCACCCGCGTCGAGATCGGTGACCAGCGTCATCGACGTGTAGCAGAGCTCCAGTTCACGAGCGAGCGCCGCCTCCGGATGGCCGGTCATACCGACCACGGACCACCCCTGAGCCCGGTACCAGAGGGACTCCGCACGGGTGGAGAAGCGCGGCCCCTCGATCACGACGAGCGTCCCGCCGTCCACCGCCTCCCACTCCCGCCCACGCGCCGCCGCGAGCGCGACCTCGCGCCCGACGGGGCAGTAGGGGTCGGCCAAGGACACGTGCACCACGTTCGGCGTCCTGCCACCGGCCACCGGCACCCCGTCGAAGAACGACTGCGCCCGGGACTGCGTACGGTCCACGAACTGGTCCGGCACGAGCAGAGTCCCGGGCCCGTACTCGGGGCGCAGCCCGCCCACGGCGCACGGCCCGAGCACCTGCCGCGCGCCGACGGAACGCAGCGCCCACAGGTTGGCCCGGTAGTTGATGCGATGCGGCGGCAGATGGTGCCCGCGACCGTGGCGGGGGAGGAAGGCGACCCGTCGCCCGGCGATCTCGCCGAGGAAGAGGGAGTCGCTGGGCGGCCCGTAGGGGGTGTCCACCTGTATTTCGGTCACGTCGTCGAGGAATGAGTAGAAGCCCGACCCGCCGATGACGCCGATCTCGACGTTCTCCGTGTTCGCCATGACCGGCACCCTAGCCGGGCCCTCAGGGAGCCGGAGAACGCCGAAGACCCCGCCGTGCGCGTGAAGCGCGACGACAGGGTCTTCGTAAGAAAAGGCGCGAGAACGCGTCAGGCGGCGTTGCTGCCGGAGGACGAACTCGTGGACGACGACTTCGACGACGACGACGACTTCGAATCCGAGGACGACGACGAAGACTTGGAGTCCGACGAACCGGACGGCTTCGACTCGGACGACGACCCCGAGGACTTCGACGCCGAAGCGGGGCTGCTGCTCGACGACGAGCCGCGGCTGTCGTTGCGGTAGAAACCGGAGCCCTTGAAGACGATGCCTACTGCGGAGTACACCTTCTTCAGGCGGCCACTGCAGTTGGGGCACACGGTCAGGGCGTCATCGGTGAACTTCTGCACCGCCTCAAGGCCTTCGCCGCACTCGGTGCACTGGTACTGGTAGGTCGGCACTGTGTCTTCCTCCTGGCACTCTCACTCAGTGAGTGCTAACGACGGTCCATACTGACCTATTCCTCGGGATCAGTCCACTGTCACCGGCACGCGGTGACCCACGCCACGTGCGACGGTACGGCTCACGGCCGGCGGAGCGAGCCGCGAACGCAGGCCCACGAGGGTTGCCAGAGCGAGCAGCGTGCCGCCCATCGGGACCAGGAAACCGGCCCCGTCCCAGAGGCGGTCCTCCAGCTGTCCGGCGATCATGACGGCGGCCGCCTGGCCGAGTGCGACCGCGCCGGTCAGCCAGGTGAAGGCCTCCGTGCGGGCGCCCACCGGCACCAGCCCGTCGACCAGCGTGTAGCCGGTGATCAGGGCGGGCGCGATGCACATGCCGACCACGAGTCCGGTCCCGGCGAGGACGACCACCGACTGGGCCGCCCACAGCCCGGAGGCGGTCAGTGCCAGGGCCGCGTACCCGATGAGGAGGCGGCGGCGCGGGGCCACCTTCCAGGCGATCGCGCCGCAGACGATGCCGGAGAGCATGTTGCCCGCGGCGAACGTCCCGTACAGGACGCCGTTCAGACCGGGCTCGCCGATGGACTCGCTGAACGCGGCGAGCGAGACCTGCATGCCGCCGAAGACGGCACCGATGCCGAGGAAGGCGACGACCAGCACCCGCACACCGGGGACGGCGAGCGCGGAAACGGCCTTCACGCGTGCGTGCTGTCCGTCACCGCCCCGCACCTGCGCACCCACAGACGGCTGGGAGCCCCGCTGAGCGGCGAACAGCAGGCCGCCCACCAACGTCAGCGCGGCCTCCGTGAGCAGCCCCGCAGCCGGATCCACGGCCGTGCACAGCGCGGTCGCCAGGAGCGGTCCGAACACGAAGGTCAGTTCGTCCGTGACGGACTCGAAGGCCGCCGCGGTCGTCATGAGGGGCGAGCCCTGGAGCTTGGCGCCCCAGCGGGCCCGGACCATGGGCCCGACCTGCGGCACCGAGGCACCGGTCGGCACGGCGGCGGCGAACAGGGCCCACAGGGGAGCGTCGGCGAGGGCCAGCGCGGTCAGGGACAGGCCCGCCAGCGCGTGCACGACGACCCCGGGGAGCAGCACGGCCCGCTGGCCGTGCCGGTCGGCGAGACGGCCGGTGAACGGCGCGAACAGGGCCATGGCGACACCGGTCACGGCGGCGACGGCGCCCGCGGTCCCGTACGAGCCGGTGGTGTGCTGCACGAGGAGCACGATGGAGATGGTCAGCATCGCGAACGGCTGGCGCGCGGCGAAGCCGGGGAGCAGGAACGTCCAGGCGCCGCGGGTGCGCAGCAGCTGCCCGTACCCCGGGCGCTTGGCGGCCGGAGTTCCCGTAGTGGCCGGAGTTCCGGAGGAATCCGGAGTCCCGCCGGTCTCCTGGGTGACCGTGGATGCCACGGCCGTGCCTTTCTGCCGCCTGGTAGCGCGGCCCCTGTGGCGGGGCGCGGGGCGCCGAGAGCTGTCCTCTTGCGCGGAACTGCGGTAGATACCGGGCCGCCCGCTGAGAGGGGCACCGCGGCCGCCATACGGTCGCGCCAGCACTGCGTCAGGCAGAGTTGGTTCGATCAAGTGTGCCTTGATGATACAGGCCCCACAGAAGCCGGACCTGTGAAAACCAGCACCTCTCACCCCGAAGCCTGGCTTTCACAACACACCGCCCCCGGCCCCCGCCAAGCTTCGGGCCCCGCCAAGCCCCGGCCCGCGCAAACCCCTGGCCCGCGCCAAGCCCCAGCCCCGTCAGACTTCCGGGCCCCGTCAGGCCCGGCCCCGCAAACCTCCGGCCCCGCCAACCCCCGACCTCGCCAACCCCCCGACCCCGCCGACCCGCCCCGCGCTCAGCGATCCCCGCCGGTCCCCAGCCAGTCCGCCAGCTTTCCGCCCTGCCCGACCGCCCGCAGCCGTCGCTCGGCGGCGTCCCGGACGGGGTCCGTCGCCACGACGAGCAGTTCGTCGCCGCGCCGCAGCACGGTCGCGGGAAGCGGAACGAACGATTCTCCACCGCGTACGACCAGCGTGACCGCGGCCCCCGCGGGCAGCCGCAGCTCGTTGATCTCGACGCCGTGCATCTTCGACCCGTCCGGGATGGCGACGGACAGCAGATGTCCGCGCAGCCGCTCCAGGGGCGCCGACTCGATCCCCAGGTCGGCGGTCTCGGAGTCGGATGTGGACAGCCCCAGTTTCCGGGCCAGCCAGGGGAGCGTCGGCCCCTGCACGAGGGTGTAGACGACGACAAGGACGAACACGATGTTGAAGATGCGACGGCTTTCCTCGATGCCGCTCACCATCGGGATCGTCGCCAGGATGATGGGCACGGCGCCGCGCAGTCCGGCCCAGGACATCAGGGCCTGTTCCTGCCAGCGCATGCGGAACGGCAGCAGGGCCACCACGACACTCAACGGTCGGGCCCCCATGGTCAGCACCAGGCCGATGACGAGCGCCGGCCAGATGTCGTCGCCCATCTCGTGCGGGGTGACGAGCAGACCGAGCAGGACGAACATGCCGATCTGCGCGATCCAGCCGAGCCCGTCGGCGAAGCCGCGGGTGGCGGGCCAGTGCGGCAGCTTCGCGTTGCCGAGCACCATCGACGCCAGATACACGGCGAGGAAGCCGCTGCCGTGGGCCAGCGCCCCGGCCGCGTACGCGGTGACCGCGATCGCCATGACCGCGATCGGATAGAGCCCGGAGGCGGGAAGCGCCACGTGCCGCAGCCCGTACGCCCCCAGGAAGCCCACCGCGAGCCCGATGGCCGCTCCGATGGCCAGCTCCAGCGCTATCTCGCCGATCAGGTGGTACCAGTGATCCACCGGACCGGCCGTGGAGAACGCCACGACGAGGATGACGACCGGGGCGTCGTTGAACCCCGACTCGGCCTCCAGGATGCCCGTCACGCGCGAGGGGAGGGGCACCTTCCGGAGTACCGAGAAAACCGCCGCCGCGTCCGTGGAGGACACCACCGCGCCGATGATGAGCGCCTGCCGCCACTCCAGCCCGATCAGATAGTGGGCGGCCGTCGCCGTGACGCCGACGCTCACCGAGACACCGACGATCGCCAGTGAGGAGGCGGCCGGGAGTCCCGGCTTGATCTCCTTCCACTTCGTGCCCAGACCGCCCTCGGCGAGGATCACGACCAGGGCCGCGTATCCGATGACCTGGGTCAGTTCGGCGCTGTCGAAGTGGACGTCACCGATGCCGTCCTGGCCCATGGCGACGCCGATGCCCAGGTAGACGAGCAGGCTGGGCAGTCCGCTGCGCGAGGAGATCCGAACCGCTGCCACCGCGACGAGCAGAACGAGCGAGCAGACGAGCAAGAGCTGGTTGAGGTGGTGGACAGTCAGCGGCTGTTCCCTTCTCGTCGTTCCGATCCTGCTGTTCCGAGTGGCTCGGCCCGATCGGTTTCGTCAGCGCAACTACTTCGTTACCTTACCTAACTCTTGACGCTTTCTTGACGCTTGCCAGGGCAAGATCGAACTTTCGTCCGCTCGGGTACCCGACACCGCGTCAAGCCGGGGTTGGCCCTGCGCCTATGGTTGCTCCAGCGTTCAGTCAAATGGACAAGCCCGTCTGCCGCTCGCGTGAGGACAGCAAGGACAGCGATGCCCCCCAACACCACCGCATCTTCCGGTCAGAAGCCCGGCAAGTCCGGCAGGAAGAAGGGGCGCAGAGCCCGTCTGATCCTGATCGTCCTGGTTCTGGCCATTGTCGGCGGTGTCGCCTACGGGGCGTTCTGGAGCATCAGCACCGTCCGCGCCTCCTTCCCACAGACCAAGGGTTCCATCACCCTCGACGGTCTGTCGGGGCCCGTGGACGTGAAGCGGGACGGCTACGGCATCCCGCAGGTCTACGCCTCGACCGACGAGGACCTGTTCATGGCGCAGGGCTACGTCCAGGCGCAGGACCGGTTCTACGAGATGGACGTCCGCCGTCACATGACGGCCGGCCGGCTCTCCGAGATGTTCGGCGAGAGCCAGGTCGACAACGACGAGTTCCTGCGCACGCTCGGCTGGCAGCGCGTGGCCGAGAAGGAGTACAGGACCACGCTGTCGGCCGGGACGAAGAAGTATCTCCAGGCGTACGCCAAGGGGGTCAACGCCTACCTGAAGGGCAAGGACGGCGCGGACATCTCCCTGGAGTACGCGGCTCTCGGCTTCACCAACGACTACAAGCCCAAGGAGTGGACCCCGGTCGACTCCGTGGCCTGGCTCAAGGCGATGGCCTGGGACCTGCGCGGCAACATGCAGGACGAGATCGACCGCTCCCTGATGACGAGCAGGCTCGGCCCGAAGCAGATCGCCGACCTGTACCCGCAGTACCCGTACGACCGGAACAAGCCGATCGTGCAGGAGGGCCGGTACGACACCGTCACCGGCCAGTACTCGCAGGACAGCACCGACTCCGGCACGGGTACGGGAACCGGCACCGGAACGGGCACGGGAACCGGCGGTACGCAGTCCGTGGCGGGCAGTGGGCTCACGAGCGGCACCGAGGCCCCCGCGGGGCTGGAGAGCCAGCTGTCGGGCCTCTACGGCGTGCTGGACGACGTCCCCGAGGCCGTCGGCGTGAACGGCAACGGCATCGGCTCCAACTCCTGGGTCGTCGGCGGATCCCACACCATCAGCGGCAAGCCCCTGCTGGCCAACGACCCGCACCTGTCGCCCTCGCTCCCGTCGGTCTGGTACCAGATGGGCCTGCACTGCAACAGCCTCTCCGAGAAGTGCCAGTACGACGTCTCCGGATACACCTTCGCGGGCATGCCCGGTGTGATCATCGGCCACAACAAGGAGATCGCCTGGGGCATGACGAACTCCGGCGCCGACGTCACCGACCTCTACCTGGAGAAGCTCACCGGGGAGGGCTACGAGTACGACGACAAGGTGCTGCCCTTCACCACCCGCAAGGAGAAGATCGACGTCGCGGGCGGTGCGAGCAAGAGCATCACCGTCCGGGAGACCAACAACGGACCGCTGCTGTCCGACCGCGACGACGAGCTCGTGAAGGTCGGCAAGAAGGCCGGTGTCGACAGCGCCGCCCCCGACCGCGGCGACGGCTACGGCATCGCCCTGCGATGGACCGCGCTGGACCCGGGCACCTCGATGGACGCCGTCTTCGCGATCAACAAGGCGACCGACTGGACGTCCTTCCGCAAGGCGGCCACCCTCTTCGACGTCCCCTCGCAGAACCTCGTCTACGCGGACCGCGACGACAACATCGGCTACCAGCTGCCCGGCCGGATCCCGATCCGCGGCGAGGGCGACGGCTCGCTCCCGTCCCCGGGCTGGGACTCCAAGTACCGCTGGACCGGCTACATCGACCAGGACGAACTCCCCAGCGAGTACAACCCGGAGCGCGGCTACATCGTGACCGCCAACCAGGCCGTGGTCGACAAGGACAAGTACCCGTACACGCTGACCACGGACTGGGGTTACGGCACCCGCAGCCAGCGGATCTCCGACCTCATCGCGTCGAAGATCAAGAACGGCGGCAAGGTCTCCACGGACGACATGCGCCAGATGCAGCTCGACAACAGCAGCGAGATCGCCAAGCTGCTGGTGCCCAAGCTGCTCAAGATCGACGTGCCCGACAAGGACGTCCGCGAGGCGCAGAAGCTCCTGGAGGGCTGGAACTACACCCAGGACGCCGACTCGGCCGCCGCCGCGTACTTCAACGCGACCTGGCGCAACATCCTCAAGCTCGCCTTCGGCAACAAGCTCCCCAAGGAGCTGCGGGTCAAGGGTCAGTGCCTGTACGTCGAACCGACCGACTCCACCGGCCCGGTCGACGACGAGGACGACAAGGTGCGTGAGTGCGGCCAGCGCGACGCGGACAGCGCCCAGCCGGACGGCGGCGACCGCTGGTTCGAGGTGGTGCGCAAGATCCTCGACGACGAGGACAACGACTGGTGGTCGGCGCCCAAGACGCGTACCGACAAGGCCGTCGAAACCCGTGACGAGCTCTTCGGGCGGGCCCTCGCGGACGCCCGCTGGGAGCTGACCGCCAAGCTCGGCAAGGACCTGGACACCTGGAGCTGGGGCCGCCTGCACCGGCTGTACCTGAAGAACCAGACCCTGGGCACCGAAGGCCCCGGCTTCCTGAAGTACATGCTCAACCGCGGCCCGTACAACATGGGCGGCGGCGAGGCGGCGGTGAACGCCACCGGCTGGAACGCGGCGGGCGGTTACTCGGTGGTCTGGGTGCCGTCGATGCGCATGGTGGTCAACCTCGACAACTTCGACAAGTCCAAGTGGATCAACCTGACCGGTGCCTCCGGCCACGCGTACAGCGCCCACTACATCGACCAGACGAGCAAGTGGGTCAAGGGCGAACTGCTCCCGTGGGTCTCCTCGGACCGGGCCGTCGGCAAGGCCACGTCGGACACGCTGGTGCTGAAACCCTGACTGGCGTCGCCGAAGCCGAAAGGGCCCTCCACGCACGCGTGGAGGGCCCTTTCACGTACCCGTGCGTTCCGGCCGGGTCAGCGGAACCGGTGAACCCCCGACGGGGTCACCGCCGCGTGCACCGGCCGGTCGTGCGGCTCCTCCGGTACGTGGCCCACCACTTCGGAGTCGTGCAGCAGCACCACCAGGGCCGGATCCGCGCCCGCCCGCTCCAGCCGCGCGAGCACCCGGTCGTACGATCCGCCGCCGCGGCCGAGCCGCATCCCGCGCCCGTCCACGGCCAGCCCCGGCAGCAGCACGGCGTCGGCGCCGAGCACGCCCTCCGGGCCCAGGCGGGTGCCCGCAGGCTCCAGGAGGGTCATCCTGCCCCCGTGCCGGACGGGCACGAGCGAGTCCGGTCCGCCGTAGGTGCCCCAGTCGAGGTCGTTGTCCGCGAGGAGCACGGGGAGCAGCACGTGCGCACCGCGCGCGTGGAGCGCGTCGAGGAGCGCACGGGTGCCCGGTTCGCTCCCCACGGAGACGTACGCCGCCACCGTGCGCGCACGCGCCAGTTCGGGAAGCTCCAGTGCGCGGGCCCCGAGAGAGGCCTCCGTCTCCCGCACGTCATCGGCCGTCAACCTGTCCCTCACCGTGAGGATCTCCCGCCGCAACGAACGCTTGGCAGAGTCCTCTTCAGGTCCCAGGTGGCTCATAGACTTGTCTCGTACCCTTCATAATGCGCTCATATGAGAGCGAATTAACCGGAGCCACAGATTCACTACAAAGGCACCGGATATGGTGTCGGGCATGACTCAGTCGCACCCAAGGATCAGCAAGGCTGTCATCCCCGCAGCAGGTCTCGGTACCCGGTTCCTGCCGGCCACCAAGGCCACTCCCAAGGAGATGCTGCCGGTCGTGGACAAGCCGGCGATCCAGTACGTGGTCGAGGAGGCCGCATCCGCCGGCCTCGATGACGTCCTCATGATCACGGGCCGCAACAAGCGCCCGCTGGAGGACCATTTCGACCGCAACTACGAGCTGGAGTCGGCCCTTCAGAAGAAGGGTGACGCCGGCCGGCTCGCCAAGGTGCAGGAGTCGAGCGACCTCGCCACCATGCACTACGTCCGCCAGGGAGACCCCAAGGGCCTCGGCCACGCCGTGCTGTGCGCCGCCCCGCACGTCGGCAACGAGCCCTTCGCCGTACTCCTCGGCGACGACCTGATCGACCCGCGCGACCCGCTGCTCAAGCGCATGGTCGACGTCCACGAGCAGCACGGCGGCAGCGTCATCGCGCTCATGGAGGTCGAGCCCGAGCAGATCCACCTCTACGGCTGCGCGGCCGTAGAGGTCACCGAGGACGGCGACGTCGTCAAGGTGACCGGCCTCGTCGAGAAGCCCGACCCGGCGGACGCCCCCAGCAACTACGCGGTCATCGGCCGGTACGTCCTCGACCCGCACGTCTTCGACATACTCCGCACGACCGAGCCCGGCCGCGGCGGCGAGATCCAGCTCACCGACGCCCTCCAGCAGCTCGCGGACGACGAGAAGATCGGCGGCCCCGTGCACGGCGTCGTCTTCAAGGGCCGCCGCTATGACACCGGTGACCGCGGGGACTACCTGCGTGCCATTGTCCGACTCGCGTGCGAACGTGAAGACCTGGGCCCGGACTTCCGGGCCTGGCTTCGCAGTTACGTCACCGAGGAGATGTAGCAATTTGAGCACCGCCGCGACCCGTGCCACCGGCCAGGACCACCTCTGGTCGGTGACCGAGCACCTGGAGGACATCCTCGCGACCGTGCGGCCCCTGGACCCCATCCAGCTGCAACTCCTCGACGCCCAGGGCTGTGTCCTCGTCGAGGACGTCATGGTGCCGGTGTCCCTGCCGCCCTTCGACAACAGCTCGATGGACGGGTACGCGGTCAGGGTCGCCGATGTCGCGGGCGCCAGCGAGGAGTACCCGGCGGTCCTCACGGTCGTCGGCGACGTCGCGGCGGGCCAGTCCGAACTGCTCCACGTGGGTCCCGGCCAGACCGCCCGCATCATGACGGGCGCCCCGCTGCCGCCCGGCGCCGAAGCGGTCGTCCCCGTGGAGTGGACCGACGGCGGCCTCGGCGAGGGCCCCGTCTCCGGGATGCGCGCCCGCAGCACGTCCCCCGAAGGCGCCTCGGGACAGGTGCACGTCCACCGCCCGGCGGGAGCACGCGCGCATGTGCGCGCGAAGGGCAGCGATGTGCAGGCCGGCGACCGCGCCCTGTCCGCGGGCACCGTCCTCGGCCCGCCGCAGATCGGCCTGCTCGCCGCGATCGGCCGGGGGACCGTCCGCGTCCGCCCCCGCCCGCGCGTGGTGGTCCTGTCCACCGGCAGCGAACTCGTCCAGCCCGACGGCGAGTTGGAGAACGGCCAGATCTACGACTCCAACAGCTACGCGCTGTGCGCCGCGGCCCGGGACGCCGGAGCGATCGCCTACCGGGTGGGCGCCGTCGCCGACGACGCCGAGACCCTGCGCGCCACCATCGAGGACCAGCTCATCCGCGCCGACCTCGTGGTCACCACGGGCGGCGTCAGCGTCGGCGCGTACGACGTCGTCAAGGAGGCGCTCTCCTCGGTCGGCGACGAGGACGAGGCGGGCGGCGGCATCGAGTTCCGCAAGCTCGCCATGCAGCCCGGCAAGCCCCAGGGCTTCGGCACCATCGGCCCCGACCACACCCCGCTGCTCGCCCTCCCGGGCAACCCCGTCTCCTCGTACGTGTCCTTCGAGCTGTTCGTGCGCCCCGCGATCCGCACCCTGGCCGGCCTGGACGACGTCCACCGGCCCACCATCCGGGCGACACTCCGTACGGAGAAGTCGCTCACCTCGCCCGCGGGCCGCCGTCAATTCCTGCGCGGCCGGTACGCGGACGGGGAAGTGAGGCCCGTCGGCGGCGCCGGATCCCACCTGATCGCGGCCCTCGCGCACGCCGACGCGCTGATCGTCGTCCCGGAGACCGTCGAGTCCGTGGAGACCGGCACCGAGGTCGACGTGGTCCTCCTGGGCTGAGAGCTCCGGGTTGGGGGTACCGTGTCGCGCACGACAGGCACGACCGGGAGCGCCGCCACAGCATGAGTACGGCATGAGCACGCAGGACAGACTGACCCACATCGACGAGGCGGGTGCCGCCCGCATGGTCGACGTGTCCGAGAAGGACGTGACGGCCCGCACCGCGCGCGCGAGCGGCCGCGTCCTCGTCTCGCCCCGCGTGATCGAGCTGCTGCGCGGCGAGGGGGTGCCCAAGGGCGACGCCCTCGCCACCGCGCGCATCGCGGGCATCATGGGCGCCAAGCGCACCCCGGATCTGATCCCGCTCTGCCACCCGTTGTCGGTGTCGGGTGTCAAGCTGGACCTGTCGGTCGCGGACGACGCCGTCGAGATCCTGGCCACCGTGAAGACCACCGACCGCACGGGCGTCGAGATGGAGGCCCTCACCGCGGTCACCGTCGCGGCTCTCACCGTGATCGACATGGTCAAGGCTGTCGACAAGGGAGCGGTCATCACGGACGTGCGCGTGGAGGAGAAGACGGGCGGCAAGTCGGGCGACTGGAGCCGGCCATGACGAAGACCCCTGAGACCCCAGAGATCTTTGAGATCCCTGAGACGCCGAAGGCCTCGGCGGCACCGGCGGCACCGGCGGCACCGGCCGAGCCGGCGATCGGAGGTGCGCTGACCGCCCCGTACAGCGCACTCGTCGTGACGGCCTCCAACCGCGCGGCGGCGGGTGTCTACGAGGACAGGGGCGGGCCCCTGATCGCGGAGGGCCTCGTGAAGTTCGGCTTCGCCGTCGACGGCCCCTGGGCGGTTCCCGACGGGGACCCCGTCGAGAACGCGCTGCGGGTGGGCGTCCAGGCCGGCTACGACGTCATCGTGACCACCGGCGGCACAGGCATCTCGCCCACCGACCGCACGCCGGAGGCCACGCGGAACGTGATCGAGTACGAGGTGCCGGGCATTCCCGAGGCCATCAGGGCGTTCGGACGGGAGAAGGTGCCCACGGCGGCGCTCTCCCGGGGCCTCGCCGGGGTCGCCGAGGGGACGCTGATCGTGAACCTGCCGGGCTCCACCGGCGGTGTCAAGGACGGTCTGGCCGTCCTCGAACCCCTTCTGATCCACGCCGTCGACCAGCTGCGCGGCGGCGACCACCCCAGACCCGGCGGCAGTGGGGGTGCGAGCTGAACAGCCCATCCTGGCCGGTCGAGCTGGCGCACGGTGATGTGGTCCTCAGGCCCATAAAGCTGCGCGACCAGCGAGCCTGGCGTGACGTCAACCGGCGCAACCGGGACTGGCTGCGCCCCTGGGAGGCGACCATTCCGCCGCCCACACCCAGCGGGCCGATCGCCCACCGGCCGACGTACCGGCAGATGGTCCGGCACCTGCGCGCCGAGGCGAACGCGGGGCGGATGCTGCCGTTCGTCATCGAGTACCAGGGGCGGCTCGTCGGACAGCTGACGGTCGCCGGAATCACCTGGGGCTCCATGTGTTCGGGCCATATCGGCTACTGGGTGGACGAGGCCGTCGCCGGACGCGGAGTGATGCCGACAGCCGTGGCACTTGTGTCCGACCACTGCTTCCGAACCGTTGGTCTGCACCGCATCGAGGTCTGCATTCGGCCCGAGAACGGACCCAGTCGGCGGGTCGTCGAGAAACTCGGATTCCGTGACGAAGGTCTCCGTCCGCGTTATCTCCACATCGACGGAGCCTGGCGCGACCACCTCGTCTTCGCCCTCACGGCCGAGGAGATCCCCGAAGGACTGCTGGCCCGCTGGCGGCGGACCCACACGAGGAACGCGTCCGAAAACTCACCTAGGGACACGCCCCGGAACACCGCGTAAATGAAATAGGTGTTCGAAAATGATCGGCGATCGACCATCCGCGGGCATTAATTTCGTGCTCTCGGCGGCCTGCTGATCGCATCGGTCACAAAAAAAGCTCGAAATATCAGCCAGATCGTGCGACACACCGGCTCAATTGGCAGATGGCCTCATGCAAACCCCTCTACCGTGTGAGGCGTGAGCAGCAGCGGCCTCATCTACGCAGTCATTGTCGGGGCCTGGGCCGCCTACTTGGTGCCGATGTGGCTCCGTAGGCAGGACGAGCTGAATGAGGCCCGTCCGACGGAACGCTTCAGCACCGCCATCCGGCTTCTGTCCGGACGAGCGGGAATGGAGCGCCGATACGCCAAGGACCTGCAGGCGCGCTCCACCGAAGAGGGGGAGCAGCGCGCCGACCCGGACGGCGTCACCGACTCGGTGGACGTCCGGGCCTTCGCCATGCCTCCGACGCGCCGTGAAGTACGGGCGAACGTCGACGGGGCGCGAGACGCCCGGGAGGCACGCTCCGAAGCGCAGCACGCCCAGGCGCAAGCCCAGCACGCCCAGGCGCAAGCCCAGCACGCACAGGCCCAGCACGCGCAGGCTCAGGCGCAGCAGGCTTCCAGACAGGCGCAGGCGTCGAGGCAGGCCGCCAAGCAGCAGGCGCTGCAGCAGGCGTCGGAACAAGAAGCGCGGCAGGCGGCACGGCAGGCGGCGGCGACGGCCCCCAAGCCCGGCGCCCGCCCCGTGCCCCAGCAGGGCGCCAAGTCCTCGAAGACGTCCGGCGCCTCGAAGACGTCCAGCGCTTCGAAGGCGTCGAACGGCACGACGTCGTCGTCCCCCGCGCGACGGGCCACCGCGGCGGAGGCCGCGGCCCGCGCCCGGCGCTCGAAGGTGCTCGCGCGCCGACGGCGTACGACCGTCATGCTCTTCGTCGCCTTCACGCTCGGTGCGATCGTCGCGGCCGTCGGCGGACTGGCGTTCCTGTGGGCGCCCGCGGTGCCCGCCGTGATGCTGAGCATCTACATCGCGTATCTGCGCTCCCAGGAGCGTCGGCGCTTCACGTACGTGATGGACCGCAGGCAGGCCGAGGCCGCGGCGCAGCGACTGCGCGAGCGGCAGCCGCGCCGGCGGCCCCCGGGCGACCCGGGCGCCGCCGACGAGCCGGAGGACGGACCCGAGCCCGACACCGATCCCGGGATGTCGGCGCTCGCGGCGGACCGCCGTGCCCTCGTCGAGCAGACCGATCACGCGGAGTGGGTCGACCAGCAGCGCGAGCGCCGCAACGGCCCCGCGCGCGGTGAGAGCTGGGACCCCGTCCCGGTGCCCCTGCCGACGTACGTGACGGCGCCGGTCGCCCCGCGGGCGACCTCCGACGTCGACCTGGGCGCGCCCGACGCGTGGAGCTCGGCCCGGTCCAGCACGGCCGAGCCGAACGCGGACCGCGCGGCGGCGGAGGCGGACGCGGCCGAGGCGGCGGAAGCAGCCGAAGCGGCCGAGGCGCAGGAGGAACTGGGCGATCTCGACGGGGACGACGTGGACGACAGCTCGGGCAGCGCCGCGGACGCCCGCCGCGCGGCCTCGGCCCGCCGGGCCCGCGAACGGGGCCGCACGCCCCTCTTCGACCAGTACGAGGACGGCGACCGGCCGCGCGCCGCCAACGAGTGACGGCACCTCAGAACCCCACCGGAGGCCCTGCCCCTGACCAGCGGGAGAGCCACCGGGAACGGATTTCCAAGCACCCTGATGAGGATGCTAGAGTTTCACTCGTTGCAAGGGCCTGTGGCGCAGTCTGGTAGCGCACCTCGTTCGCATCGAGGGGGTCTGGGGTTCAAATCCCCACAGGTCCACCGCAGCTCAGAACCCCCGCCGGGGAGATCCGGCGGGGGTTCTTTGGTGTTGCGTGGTGGGTCGGGGGTGCGCGGCGGCCGGAGTGGATGGCTCGCGTCGGGTGGGGTCAGTAGATGATGACCCTCCAGCGTTCCACCCAGCGCAGCCACGCGCCGCCCGTGCCGCGGACCTGGACGCGGTCCGTCTGGACCTGCCAGACGGTGCCGTAGAGCGTGACGTCCGGGAGGTCCACTCTGACGATGTCGTAGACGTCCACGTCGGTCTCCACCGGCCGCGACCACGTGTGCGCGCAGCGGTCGCAGGTGTAGCCGACCACCTCACGTCCCCCGGCGGACGTGGGGCTGCCCCTGCGGACCGCCTCCACGGAGCATCGGGGGCACGGGTCGGCGGTGCGCTCGCCCGTCACCTGCGACATACGGCTCCTCACAGTCGCTTCGCGAAGCAGCGGCTGTCGTCGTGGAAGCGGTAGTGGCCGAACTTGACGCAGGGCTCGTAGCCGCTGGACGCGTACAGGGCGATGGCCTCGGGCTGCTTGTTGCCGGTCTCCAGGACCATGCGGGTGCGGCCCGCCGCCCGCGCGTCCGCCTCCAGGTCGCCGAGGATGCGGCGGGCGAGGCCGTTGCCGCGGGCCTCCCCGATCACGAACATGCGCTTCAGCTCGGCGTCGCCGTCCGAGTAGCCCTCGTCGTTCTCGTCCTGGGTGCGCCAGCCGCCGGTGGCCACGGGCCGGTCCCCGGCGTCGTACGCGATCAGATAGAGGCCGAGCGGCGGCTCGAACATCGACGGGTCGAGCGGGGTGACATCGCCCTCGTCGCCGTAGCGCACGGCGTACTCGGCCTGCACCTCGTCGTTGAGCTTGACGGCGTCGGGGTGGTCGAAGGCGACCCGGCGTATATCCATGCTGAGTATCGTACTTCTATGCAGTAGGTGGGAAGGGAGCGGTGCGCTGTGCTCGTCCAGTGTGCCGGTATCGTGCCGGGGTGCTCACTGTGACCTCTGTGAATGTGAACGGGCTCCGGGCCGCCGCCAAGAAGGGCTTCGTGGAGTGGCTGGCGGAGACCTCCGCCGACGTGCTGTGCCTCCAGGAGGTACGGGCCGAGCCCGAGCAGCTCCCGGAGGGCGTACGGCAGCCCGACGGCTGGCACGTCGTGCACGCGCCCGCCGCCGCGAAGGGACGGGCCGGCGTCTCCCTCTACACGCGCCGCGAGCCCGACCGCGTCCAGGTCGGCTTCGGATCGGACGAGTTCGACGGCAGCGGGCGCTATGTCGAGGCCGACCTGCCCGGCGTCACCGTCGCCAGCCTGTACCTGCCCTCCGGTGAGGTCGGGACCGAGCGGCAGGACGAGAAGATCCGGTTCATGGACGAGTTCCTCGCCTACCTGAAGGGGCTGCGCGTGCGCGCCGCCGCCGAGGGGCGCGAGGTCGTCGTGTGCGGCGACTGGAACATCGCCCACCGGCCGGCCGACCTCAAGAACTGGCGGGCCAACCAGAAGAACTCCGGCTTCCTGCCGGAGGAGCGGGAGTGGCTGGGCAAGGTCTTCGCCGAGGTCGAGGCCGAGGCCGAGGTGAAGGCGGAGGCCGAGGGCAGCGGCGACAGTGGCGGTGACGGGGCCGGGTACGTGGATGTCGTACGCGCGCTGCACCCGGACGTCGACGGGCCGTACTCGTGGTGGTCCTACCGCGGGCGGGCCTTCGACAACGACTCGGGATGGCGGATCGACTACCAGGTCTCCACACCCGGACTGGCGGCCCGGGCCGTCAAGGCCTTCGTGGAGCGGGCGGCCACTCATGAGGAGCGCTGGTCGGACCACGCGCCGGTGACCGTCGTCTATGAGCGATGACAGTGATCCGCGGCCGGTGACCGTCGTCCACGACCGCTGACCCTCGTTCGCGGTCGGTGCCGGCCGGACCCGGCCGGACCCCTGCCCGGGGTTCACGGCCGCTTCTGCAGGCGCCGGTCCAGTGCCATCGACAGTTCCGCCTCCACCACGCTCTTCGCCAGGGGGCGCAGGCGCTGGAGGTCCTCCGGGGTGCGGTCCTCGGTGAGGACCAGGTCGGTGAACAACTCCGCCAGGGCGTCGGCGTGTTCGCGTACGCGGCGGGCGGCCGCGAGGATGTCCGCGAGCGGGATGCCCTCGCGGACGAGCGCCGCCGAGGTGTCCAGCAGCCGGCGGCTGATGTGGACGATGTCCGTGCCGTCGGTGGCGAGGTAGCCGAGGTCCAGGGACGCGGCGAGGTTCTCCGAGGTGGCCTGGCCCGCGAAGACGTCGGCCAGTTCCTCGGGGGAGAGGCGGACCGGGGTCTCCTCGGTGGGTACGCCGAGCCCCAGCAGTTCGCCCACGTCACGGCCGTGGTCGAACGCCTCGGCCAGTTCCGCGATGCCGTTGAGGGTGTGGCCGCGCTCCAGGAGGGCGGCGATCGTACGCAGCCGGGCGAGGTGGTCCTCGTCGTACCAGGCGATGCGGCCCTCGCGGCGCGGTGGCGGGATCAGCTTCCGCTCACGGTAGAAGCGCAGCGTGCGCACGGTGATGCCGGCCTGCTGGGCCAGCTCCTCCATTCGGTACTCCCGCTTGTCCGCCACATCGGCACCCTATGTCGTACCGCCGGTAACTTTCCTGCGTGCAACCCCTACCCATGAGTACGGAGCTGCTCTAGTCTCCCCATTGCGCCAGTGTTCACTGGCGCGGTCGTACGGGGCATGGACGCGGCATGGAGGCATCGGGATGACCGAGCACGAACATGTACGGGTGGCGGTGATCGGCTCCGGTTTCGGCGGGCTGGGAGCCGCCGTGCGGTTGCGCCGCGAGGGCGTCACCGACTTCGTCGTCCTGGAACGGGCCGGCAGCGTGGGCGGGACCTGGCGCGACAACAGCTACCCCGGCTGCGCCTGCGACGTGCCGTCCCACCTCTACTCGTTCTCCTTCGCGCCCAACCCCGACTGGCCGCGCACCTTCTCCGGGCAGGAGCACATCCGCGCCTATCTGGAGCACGTCACCGACACCTTCGGACTGCGGCCGCATCTGCGCCTGAACTCCGAGGTCAAGCTCATGACCTGGGACATCGAGCGGCTGCGCTGGGTGATCGAGACCAGCAGCGGCACCCTCACCGCCGACCTCGTCGTGTCCGCCACCGGGCCGCTCTCCGACCCGAAGACGCCGGACGTCCCGGGGCTCGACATCTTCCCCGGCAAGGTCTTCCACTCGGCCCGCTGGGACCACGACTACGACCTGCGCGGCAAGCGGGTCGCGATGGTCGGCACCGGGGCCTCGGCCATCCAGATCGTGCCGGCGATCCAGCCCGAGGTCGCGAAACTCACCCTCTTCCAGCGCACCCCGCCCTGGGTGATGCCCCGCATGGACCGGGCCGTCAGCGGCGCAGAGCGGCTGCTGCACCGGACGCTGCCCGTCACGGCCCGGCTGCGGCGCGGACTCCTGTGGGGCATCCGGGAGTTGCAGGTCCAGGCGTTCACGAAGCGTCCGAACGAGCTGGGGCTGGTCGAGCAGATCGCCAGGCGGAACATGTTCCGGGCCGTCAAGGACCCGGGACTGCGGGCCAAGCTGACCCCGTCGTACCGCATCGGCTGCAAGCGCATCCTGCTGTCCAGCACGTACTACCCGGCCCTCGCGAAGCCCAATGTGGACGTCGTCGCGAGCGGACTGCGCGAGGTCCGCGGCTCCACCGTCGTCGCCGCCGACGGCAGCGAGGCCGAGGTCGACGCGATCGTCTTCGGTACGGGATTCCATGTCACCGACATGCCCATCGCCGACCGGGTCGTCGGCGCGGAGGGCCGGACGCTCGCCGAGGCGTGGTCGGCGTCCGGCATGAGGTCGCTGCGGGGCGCGACCGCCGCCGGGTTCCCCAACTGGATGACGATCATCGGCCCCAACACGGGCCTCGGGAACTCCAGCATGATCCTGATGATCGAGTCCCAGCTGAACTACATGGCCGACTACGTACGGCAGTTGGACGTGCTCGGCGGCCGGGCCGCCCTCGACGCACGCCCCGCCGCGGTCGACGCCTGGAACGACCGCGTCCAGCGACGCATGGAACGTACGGTCTGGTCCACCGGCGGCTGCAACAGCTGGTACCTCGACGAGAACGGCGTCAACACGACCGTCTGGCCGGGCACGACCACGGAGTTCCGCGGCGCGACCAGGCACGTGGACCTGGCGGAGTACGACCTGATCCGCCCACCGGTACCCACGCCCACACGCACACCCGCTCCCGAATCCGAACCCGAATCCGGATTCGTACCGGCATCGGCCGCGCAGTCCGCGACACCGGCCGCCCGTACCAAGAAGAAGGCCGAGGCAGAAGCATGAGCCGACTGACGCGCGAGGCCTCCGGCCCCTACGCGCTGCCCGTCCCCGCGCGCGAACTGACGGCGGTCTCCGCCGACGGGGCACGGCTGCACGTCGAGGTGCACGGAGCCGTCGACGACCCGGCCGCCCCCGCTGTGGTGCTCGCGCACGGCTGGACGTGCTCGACCGCCTTCTGGGCGGCGCAGATACAGGAACTCGCCGCCGACCACCGGGTGATCGTCTACGACCAGCGCGGGCACGGGCGCAGCCCCGCCGGCCCCGCCTGCAGCACGGACGGGCTCGCCGACGACCTGGAGGCGGTGCTCGCGGCCACCCTCGCGCCCGACGAGAAGGCCGTTCTCGTCGGGCACTCCATGGGCGGCATGACGCTCATCGCCGCGTCCGAACGGGCCGGGTTCCGCGAGCACGCCGCCGCCGTACTCCTGTGCAGCACGGGCAGTTCACGGCTGGTCGCCGAGTCGCTCGTACTCCCGATGCGGGCCGGACGGTCGCGTACCTGGCTCACCAAGCAGATCCTCGGATCGCGGGCGCCGCTCGGACCGGTCACACCGCTCGCCCGGCGGATCCTCAAGTACGCGACCATGGGACCCGGTTCGGCGCCGGCCATGGTCGACGCGTGCGCGCGGATCGTGCACGCGTGTCCCCGGCAGGTGCGCCACTCCTGGTCGAAGGTGCTCGACCTGCTCGATCTCGACCACGCGGTACGGGAGTTGCAGGTCCCCGCCGAGGTCGTCGTGGGTACGGCGGACCGGCTGACGCCCCCCGTGCACGCCCGCTCCCTGGTCGCCGCGCTGCCGCACTGCGTCGGCTCCACCGAACTGCCCGGCATCGGGCACATGACCCCCATCGAGGCGCCCGACCTGGTCACCACCCGGATCCGGGCACTCGTCGCCACATACGCAGTGATCAAGGAGGGCGCATGAGCAGGGTCGGTCTTCAAGGACAGGTCGCCGTCGTCACGGGGGCCGCGCGGGGTGTCGGGGAACTCCTCGCCCGCAAGCTCTCCGCCCGCGGCGCCACCGTCGCGCTCGTCGGCCTCGAACCCGAGGAACTGAAGGGCGTCTCCGAGCGGCTGCACGGCGAGAGCGGGTACTGGCACGCCGACGTCACCGACCACGAGGCCATGGCCGAGGTCGCGCGCGAGGTGAAGGCGCGGTTCGGGAAGGTCGACATCGTCGTCGCCAACGCCGGGGTCGCCAACGGCGGCCCGTTCGTCGACTCCGACCCGGTGGCCTGGCGGCGGGTCATCGAGGTGAACCTCATCGGATCGGCCGTCACCGCCCGCGCCTTCCTGCCCGTCCTCCAGGAGAGCCGCGGCTATCTGCTCCAGATCGCCTCGCTCGCCGCGATCACGCCCGCGCCGATGATGACCGCGTACACGGCGTCCAAGTCGGGCGTCGAGGCGTTCGCGCACAGCCTGCGGGCCGAAGTCGGCCACCAGGGCGTACGCGTCGGGGTCGGGTACCTCTCCTGGACCGACACCGACATGGTGCGCGGGGCCGACCAGGACGACGTCATGCGGGAGTTGCGCCAGCGGCTGCCGTGGCCCGCCAACAAGACGTACCCGCTGGGGCCGGCCGTCGACCGGATCGTGGCCGGGATCGAGCGGAGGTCCAGCCACGTGTACGGGCAGTGGTGGCTGCGCGGGATGCAGGGGGTACGGGGATACCTCCCCGCGCTCATCGGAACGGTCGGGCAGCGGGAGATGCGGCGGTTCGCACCACGGCTGGGGAGTATCGGGACGGGGCTCGTCGGTGCGGGCGGGGAGGCGGACGAGACAGGTCGGAACACGGTGCGTCACCGACCGTGACTGACCGAAATGCGCGCGATGTCCGTGCGTGTAACTCTGGTCGAGGCCCAACCCCCTCACCCAAAACGGGAGTGAACCTCATGGCCATGAAGGACCAGTTCCAGGACAAGGCCGAAGAACTTCAGCGCACCGCGAAGCAGAAGCTCGGCGAGCGTCGTGACCAGGCCGGCGAGCGTGGGCAGCAGATGCCCGAGCGTGAGCGGCCCGCCGAGCGTGAGCGTCCGGACCGTGAGCGGCCGGAGCGGCGTGCGCCCGAAGGTGCGCGGGAGCGGCGCGACGAGTTCGACGTCTGAGACGTCCGACTCGGCTGAACGCTCAGCCTTCGGCCCTGGCCGGAATTGACGTGGGGTGCCCTCTTCTCTGGGGCGCCCCACGTTTTTCGTCGTCCGCGGCCGGGTGGGGGCTGGCCGCGCAGTTCCCCGCGCCCCTAAGGGGCTCCGCCCCCCAAAGACGAAAAGATTGCGCCGTTCCCCGCGCCCCTGAGGGGGCCGAGGTGCGGGCGCCCCGTCAGGGGCGCGGGGAACGGCGCGGCCAGCCACGACGCACCCGCAGATCGCTGCGAATCAGCCAGCTCCCGCCGGGCCCCGTAAGGGGCGCGGGGAACTGCGCGGCGCGCCCCCACCCGGCCGCAGGTTGAAGCGGATCGGGCAGCGCACCCGCCGGGGGTCAGGGCCGGGGCGGTAGCCGGGGGCGGGACCGGTCGGGGAGGGCTGTGTACGGGGGTGGTGTGGACGCCGGGTGCAGGGCCAGGAGGTCCAGGGACAGCCGGACCGCGTCATCCAGCTGCGCATGCCGCCCCTCCGCCCAGTCCAGCGGCGTACGCGGCACCTCCAGGTCAGGACAGACCCCGTGGTTCTCCACGGACCACCCGTACGCGTCGAACCACGCCGCGTTCATCGGAACCGTGATGACCGACCCGTCCCCCAGCTCGTGGCGCCCGGTCATCCCGACCACCCCGCCCCACGTGCGCAGCCCCACCACCGGCCCCAGTTTCAGCAGTTTGAAGGCCGCCGTGATCATGTCCCCGTCCGAGGAGGTCATCTCGTCGGCGAGGGCGACCACGGGCCCGCGCGGGGCGTTGGACGTGTACGACACCGGCTGCGCGTTACGGGTCAGGTCCCAGCCCATGATCGTACGGGTGAGCTTCTCGATGACCAGCTCGCTGATGTGGCCGCCCGCGTTGCCGCGTACGTCGACGATGAGCGCGGGCCGCGACACCTCCATGCGCAGATCGCGGTTGAACTGGGCCCAGCCCGAGCCGCCCATGTCGGGGATGTGCAGGTAGCCGCACCGGCCGCCGCTCAACTCCCGTACCACGGCACGCCGTTTGGCCACCCAGTCCTGGTAGCGCAGGGGCCGCTCGTCGACGAGGGGGACCACCGCCACCCGACGCGAACATTCCGCAACCCCGGTACCTCCCGTACCCCTCGTACCCCCCGTGCCCCCCGCGCCCCCAGAGCCCTCCGCCGGAGCGAACGTCAGCTCCACCGTCGTACCGCCCGCCCCCGCGAGCAGCGGGAACGGACCGGTGACCGGGTCCACCGGCCGCCCGTCCACATGCGTCAGCCGCGCGCCCTCGCGGATGCCCGTACCGGCCAGCGGGGAGCGCGCCTTGGAGTCGGAGGAGTCGCCGGGCAGGATGCGTCTGACGACCCAGTCGCCGTCCCGGCAGACGAAGTTGGCGCCCAGCAGGCCCTGGGGGCGCTGATAGTGCGGCGGCCCCTCGTTGCGGCGCGCGGCGACCACGTACGCGTGCGAGGTGCCCAGTTCGCCCAGTACCTCGCGGAGCAGGTCCGCGAACTCGTCGGGGGACGCGACCCGTTCGACCAGCGGGCGGTACTGGTCCAGCACGCCCGGCCAGTCGATGCCGCACATGCCGGGTTCCCAGAAGTACGCGTGGATGAGGCGGCCCGCCTCGGCGTACGCCTGGCGCCATTCCGCGGCCGGGTCGGCCTCGTGCAGGATGCGGCGCAGATCGATCCAGACGGTCGAGTCGCCGTCGCCCGGCTCGGTGGACGGGACGGCCCGCAGTTCTCCCTCGTCGACCACGACGAGCCGGCTGCCGTCACCGCTGGGCGCGAACCAGTCGAGATGGTCGACGAGTTCGGACTTCTTCGCCTTGGAGAGGCTGAAGTGCTCCAGGGTCGGCCGGCCGCTGGTGTCGTCCGGGTTCGCGAACGTCTCGCCGAGCGCCCCCGAGATCGGCCAGCGCAGCCAGACGAGTCCGCCGCCCGCGACCGGGTACAGCGCCGAGTACTTGGAGGCCGTCACCGGGAACGGTGTCACCCGGCTCTCCAGCCCCTCGGTCTCGACGGTCACCGTGCCGGCCCCCGCGACCCCGTCCCCACCCTCCTCCTCGTCCAGACCGCCGGCCGCCGGACGGCCCTCGGGGGTCAGCGCGAACGGGGACGGGGTCGCCGAGGACAGCGGTACGAGGTACGGGCGGCAGCCCAGCGGGAAGGAGAGGTCGCCGGTGTGGACGTCGTACACCGGGTCGAAGCCGCGCCAGGAGAGGAAGGCGAGGAAGCGGCCGTCGCGGGTGAAGACCGGGTTCTCGTCCTCGAAGCGGCCGTTGGTGACGTCGACGACCGTACGGGCGCCGGGCCCGTCGATCCGCGCCAGTTTGATCTGGCGGAGCGTGCGGCCGATACCCGGGTGCGACCAGGTCAGCCAGGTCCCGTCGGGGGAGAAGGCGAGGTCGCGCACGGGCCCGTTGACGGACCGGACGAGCTCCAGGACCACCCCCTCGCCCCCCTCGCCCCCCTCGTCTTCCTCGCTTCCCTCGCCTCCCTCGCTTCCGTCGTTCACGGTGAGCAGCAGCAGCCGCCCGTCGTGCGAGGCGATCGCCAGCCGTTCGCCCTTCGGGTCGGAGACGAGTTCCAGGACGCGGCCCAGTTTCCCGGCGGCCAGCCGTCGGGGGTCGCGTGCGCCCGTCGCGCGGGGCAGATACGCGATCTCGACGGCGTCCTCGCCCTCCGCGTCGGTCACGTACGCCACCTGCCCGCCGGAACCGAGCATCTCCGGCAGCCGGACGCGGACGCCGGGAGTGTCGGCGATGGTGCGGGCCGGGCCGTCGCGGTGCGTGAGCCAGTACAGGCTGCCGCGGACGACGACCGCGCCGGCCCGGCCCGTCTCGTCCACGGAGATCCCGTCGACGTGCTGGGCGGCCGGCACCTGGTAGGGGCGGCGGCCCGCGCGGGGCCCGCCGAGCCGTACGTCGAGGCGGCGGGGCCGGGCGTCCGCGGCCAGGTCGTCGACGATCCACACCTCGCCCGCGCACTGGTAGACGACACGGGTGCCGTCGCTGGAGGCGTGCCGGGCGTAGAAGGCGTCGTGGTCGGTGTGGCGCCGCAGGCCGGAGCCGTCGTGCAGGCACGAGTACAGATTGCCGACGCCCTCGTGGTCGGAGAGGAAGGCGATCCGGTCGCCGACGAACATCGGGGAGTCCAGATGCCCGTCGAGGTCGGCGAGGAGGCGCTGCCCGTGCAGCCAGAGCCGGCCGGTGGCGCCGCCGCGGTAGCGCTTCCAGGCGGCGGGCTCGTGCGGGGGCGTACCGGTGAGGAGCAGTGTCCTGCGCTCGCCGTCGACGTCCGCGACCGCGATGTCGGAGACCGGGCCCCACGGGAGTTTGCGGCCGGGGCCGCCGTCGACCGGCACGCTGTAGGCCCAGGTGAAGTAGGAGAAGGGCTCGCCGTGCGAGGCGACGGCGAGGATCTCGCAGGTGCCCTCGGCGTCGGGGGGCGACCAGCCGCAGACCTGGGTGTCGGCGTTGCCCCAGTAGGTGAGCCGCCGGGCCGGGCCGCCGTCGACCGGGGCCAGCTGGATCTCCGGCACGAGACTGCGCCAGGTCGTGTACGCGAGGTGCCGCCCGTCGGGGGAGAAGCGCGGGTGGCTCACCTTGGTCCGGTCTACGGTCACGCGCCAGGCACGGCCGGGCCCGTCGAGGGGGGCCACCCAGAGATCGTCCTCGGCGACGAAGCAGAGCCGGTCCCCGCTGAGATGCGGGAACCGCAGATAGGAGGGGGAGGAGGAGCCGCTGCCTTCCCCGGCTACGGCTCCCGTCCCTGCTCCGGCCCCCGCCCCGGCCGCGTCCTCAACCCCGTACCCGTACCCGTTCCCGTGCCTGTATCGGTGCTCGTCCCCGATCCCGGTCCCGTTCTCGCTCTCGTCGCTCACCCACCCATGCTTTTCCGGTGGGCGGGGCCCGGCAACTCGTGGTTCCGGACGGACGCGTGACCCACCACACGTACGAAACGGTTTCGTTTCGTTGACGCGCAGGGTATCTTCAGAGGAGTACGAGACAGTTTCGTTCGAGCGGAAGCGGTGAATGGGATGGCTGAGACAGCAACGACGCGTCGCAGCCGGCTCACGCCCGAGCGCGAGGCCGAGCTGTACGAGGCCGTCCTCGAACTGCTCCGGGAGGTCGGTTACGACTCCCTGACCATGGACGCCGTGGCGACCCGCACCCGGTCCAGCAAGGCCACCCTCTACCGCCAGTGGGGCGGCAAGGCCGAACTGGTGGCCAGGTCGGTCCGGCACCACAAACCGGTCGGCATCGCCAGTGTGGACACCGGTTCCCTGCGGGGCGACCTCCACGCGATGATCACCCGCCAGGACGACTGCGAGATGGAGCAGAACTCCTCCCTCATGCGCGCCCTGGGGACGGCGGTCCACTCGAACCCCGATCTGCTGGCCGCCCTGCGGGAGTGGCTGGTCGAACCGGAACTGGACGAGATGCGCCAGGTGGTGCAGCGAGCCGTCGACCGCGGCGAGGTCCGCGCGGACAACCCCGCGATCGACTTCCTGCTGCACATGATCATCGGCTCCTTCGCGGCCCGGACGATCATCGACAACGAGCCACCGACGCAGAGTTTCCTCTCCTCGTACATCGACGCAGTGGTCATCCCCGCCCTCGTCGCCTGACCCCACCTCCTCCGAGAACTTCCGAGAACTCCGAGGACCTCCGAGAACCGGCACCGCACCACCCCGCCCTACCCCACCCTTCCCTCCTCTCTCCTTTCTCCTCTCCTCACGCACCTGACGCGACCGCTCACGTCGTCGGGCCGATGATCCCTGCCCTGATGCCGGCGCCGATGCCAGCCATCACCCTCCGCGCCGCGGCGCATCACCGAGCCGCATCACCGACCTGCATCACCGACCTGATCGGGAGTACGCCCTCGTGGCAACGTTCCTCTACAAACTCGGCCGGCTCGCCTTCAGGCGACGGCACTTCGTCGTCCTCATATGGGTGGCCCTGCTGACGCTCGCGGGTGTCGGAGCGGCCTCCGCGCCCGCCGCGGGCACGACCTCCTTCTCCATCCCCGGCACCGAGGCGCAGAAGGCCTTCGACCTGCTGGAGCAGCGTTTCCCCGGCGCCAGCGCCGACGGAGCGACCGGGCGCATCGTCTTCAAGGCCCCCGAGGGGCAGAAGATGACGGACGCCGACAACAAGGCGACCGTCGCGAAGACCGTCAAGGCGCTGGGCGACGGCTCCGAGGTCGTCTCCGTCACCGACCCGTTCACGACGAACGCCGTGAGCAAGGACGGGACGGTCGCCTACACCTCGGTGCGCTACGACGCCCCGGGGATGGAACTCGCGGACTCGACCAGGGACGCCCTTGAGGCGGCAGGGGAGTCGGCCCGGGACACCGGTCTGACCGTCGACGTCGGCGGCGACGCGCTGGAGGCCGGGGCGGAGATGGGCGCGACCGGCGAGATCATCGGCCTCGCGCTCGCCGCGGTCGTCCTCGTCGTCACCCTGGGTTCGCTGGTCGCGGCCGGACTGCCGCTGCTGACGGCGATCATCGGCGTCGGCATCGGTGTCTCCACCATCACCGCGCTCGCCAACGCGCTCGACCTCGGCGACACCACCTCGACGCTCGCGCTGATGATCGGCCTCGCGGTCGGTATCGACTACGCGCTGTTCATCGTCTCCCGCTACCGGGCGGAACTGGCCGAGGGCCGCGACCGCGAGGAGGCGGCGGGCCGCGCCACCGGTACCGCCGGCTCGGCGGTCGTCTTCGCGGGGCTCACGGTGGTCATCGCCCTGGCGGGCCTCGCGGTCGTCAACGTCCCGATGCTGACCAAGATGGGCCTCGCCGCGGCGGGCACGGTCGTGGTCGCCGTCCTCATCGCGCTGACCATGATCCCCGCGATGCTCGGCTACGCGGGCGGCAAGATCCGCCCGGCGAACGAGAAGCGCAAGGACAAGCGCAAGGACAGTGGCAAGGGAGAGGCCAAGGACAGGGGCAAGGACACCGGTACCTCGGCGGGGAAGCCGTCCAGGCCCAACATGGGCACCCGCTGGGCGAGCTTCGTCATCCGCCGCCCGGCAGCCGTACTGCTGCTCGGCGTGGTCGGCCTCGGCGTGATCGCCGTACCGGCCACCCAGCTGGAACTGGGCCTGCCCGACGACGGCTCGCAGCCCACGTCCACGACGCAGCGTCGGGCGTACGACCTGCTGTCGGAGGGCTTCGGCCCCGGCTTCAACGGTCCCCTGATGATCGTGGTCGACGCCAAGAAGAGCGCCGACCCGACGGCCGCCTTCACCGCCGTGACGGACGGCATCAAGGGCCTCAAGGACGTCGTGACGGTCACCCCGGCGACCCCCAACAAGGCGGGCGACACCGCGACGATCACGGTGATCCCGGACTCCAAGCCGTCCTCGACACAGACCGAGGACCTGGTCCACGCCATCCGCGGCCAGAGCGCCGACATCAAGGCGGACACGGACGCGGAGGTGCTGGTCACCGGCACCACGGCGATGAACATCGACTTCTCGCAGAAGCTCAACGACGCGCTGGTCCCGTACCTCGCCCTGGTGGTGGGCCTGGCCTTCCTCCTCCTGATCGTGGTCTTCCGCTCGATCCTGGTCCCGCTCAAGGCGGCGCTCGGCTTCCTGCTGAGCGTGCTCGCCGCGCTCGGCGCGGTGGTCGCGGTCTTCCAGTGGGGCTGGCTGGCCGGACTGATCGGCGTCGAGGAGACCGGCCCGATCATGTCGATGATGCCGATCTTCATGGTCGGTGTGGTCTTCGGCCTGGCGATGGACTACGAGGTGTTCCTCGTGACCCGCATGCGGGAGGCGTACGTGCACGGGGAGTCCCCGAGCCAGGCGGTCGTCACCGGCTTCCGGCACAGCGCCCGCGTCGTGGTCGCGGCGGCGATCATCATGATGGCGGTCTTCGGCGGCTTCATCGGCGCGAGCGACTCGATGATCAAGATGATCGGCTTCGGACTCGCGATCGCCGTCTTCTTCGACGCGTTCGTGGTCCGCATGGCAATCGTCCCCGCGGTACTGGCCCTGCTCGGCAAGAAGGCCTGGTGGCTCCCGAGGTGGCTGGACCGCGCCCTGCCGAACGTGGACGTCGAGGGCGAGGGCCTGAAGGCGCTCGACGCCACCCGCCCGACGACTAAGCAGCACGAGGACCGGGAACTGGTCCGCGCCTGACAGGTCGGCCACGCATGACCAGCCGGTGAGGGGCCCGTGGGGACGGGAGCCCCTCACCGGCTTCTGTCTGCGCCCGCCCACCCGGACGGGAGCGGGGCGGACCCACGCGAGGGGCCGTGCCGGTACGCCGTGGTCCGCCGCGTAGCCCTTCCGAACACGGCTCGCCGTGGCAGCAGAGTTCCGTATGCCCGGGGGCGGCGGACCGCGGTGTACCGGCACGGCCCCGCCCCACCCACCGACGCCCCACCGACTAGCGTGCTCTTCATGACCGCCGCCGAAGAAGAACAGAACGCAGCCCACCCCCGTTTCGCCGAAGCCGTGCGGAAGTTGGGTCTCGACGACCTGCTCCCGAGCATCCGCCGCTTCCCGGAGGCGACCCGCACCGCCGCCGAGGCCGCCACGGCACTGGGCTGCGAACTCAGCGAGATCTGCAAGTCGTTGATCTTCGCCGCGGACGGCGTCCCGGTCCTCGTCCTCATGGACGGCTCGTCCCGCGTGGACCTCGACCTCGTACAGCACGCACTGGGCGCCGAGAAGGTGACCCGGGCCAGGGCGGACCTCGTACGCGAGACGACCGGGTACGCGATCGGCGGCGTACCCCCCTTCGGACACCGCAGCAAGACCCGTGTCCTGGCGGACCGTTCACTGCTGGACCACGACATCGTGTGGGCCGCCGCGGGCACCCCGTACTCCGTGTTCCCGATGGCCCCGAGGACCCTGATCGACCACGCCGGCGGCACCCTCGTGGACGTCCGCGAGCAGTCCGCGTGACACCGCTGGTCACCGCGGCCGTCCTGGTCGCGGCGGTCACCCACGCAGGCTGGAACGCGATAGCCCACCGGATCACCGACAAACTGGTCGGGTTCACGCTGATAGCGGGCGGGGGAGCGCTCATCGGGCTGGCCCTGGTGCCGTTCGTCCCGTTCCCCGCCGCGGAGGCCTGGCCCTACCTGATCGTCTCGGCGGTCATCCATGTCGCCTACTACGTCCTCCTCATGCGCTCCTTCCGGCTGGGCGACTTCGGCCAGGCGTACCCCATCGCGCGCGGCACCGCGCCCCTGGTGGTCACGCTGCTCGCCGCGCTCTTCGCCCACGAGGTGCCCGACGGCTGGGCGGCCGCGGGCATCGCCGTGTCGTGCGCGGGACTGACCGGCGTCGCGCTGTGGGGCCTGCGCGGGAAGCGGCCGAACTGGGCGGCGATCGTCGCGGCCCTCGCGACCGGCCTGACCATCGCGGCCTACACGGTCGTGGACGGCCTGGGCGTACGCGCCTCGGGCTCCTCCCTCGCCTACATCGCCTGGCTGATGGCGGTGGAGGGCGTGGCGGTACCGGCATACGCCCTCCACCGCTGGCGCGGCGAACTCCTCGCCGTACTACGCCCGTTCGCCGGGGTGGGCCTCCTCGGCGCAGCCCTGTCCGTCGCCGCATACGCCCTGGTCCTCTGGGCCCAGACCCGAGCGGAACTGGCCCCGGTCGCGGCGTTGCGCGAATCGTCGATCATCGTCGGCGCGGCCATAGGAGCGGTCTTCTTCAAGGAACGCTTCGGAGCACCGAGGATCGCGGCGGCGGGCCTGCTGGTGGTGGGCATAGGCCTGATGCTGCACGCGGGCTAGGCACAGTACAGGGTCGGGCCCCGTCAGGGGCGCGGGGAACTGCGCGGCCGGCCCCCACCGGCCGGACTCCGTACGAGACGGTGATCCACGAGGCGGCCCTGCGCATCAGGGTCGGCAATCGGGTCGCGACACGCGCCCAGCTCCTCCGTGTCCTCGAACTCTCCGAAGCCGACCACGCCCACGCGCGTCTTCGTCCGCGACTCGAAGATGTCGGCGGAGGCCATCCTCAGCCTCCCGGCCGGAGCCTTTGCCTTCTTCCTCGAAGGCCTGGAGCCTGCCGACGAGGCCGCCTACGCCCGCAACGCCGCCCGCACCGCCCGTACCAGCGCCTGTGCTCGCGGGTCCGCCGTGACCGTCTTGCGGAAGCCGTTCGTCACGTAGGCGAATGCCGTGGCCGTGTCGGGGTCGGCGAAGCCGAGGGAGCCGCCTCGGCCCGGGTGGCCGAAGGAGCCGGGGGCCAGGAACGGGGACGCCGAGCCGTGCAGCATGTACCCGAGGCCGAAGCTCGTGTTGATCACCAGGACGCGGTCCGGGCCCGCCGACTCCTGCGTGCGGGCCGCGGCCAGGGTCGATGGGGTGAACAGGCGTGTGCCGCCGTCCACTTCGCCGATCAGGGACGCGTAGAAGCGGGCCAGCCCGTCCGCCGTCGCGATGCCGTTCGTCGCGGGGAGCGCCGCCGCCCGGTACGCGGGGTCGTTCTGGTCCGGGAACGGGGTGATCGCCGCGAAGGCCCGCCGGGTGAGGGAGTCGGGGTCCTCGTAGGCCTCCACCACCGACTGTTTCGGGCGGGCCCGCAGGCCCCCGTCGCCGGCCGGGGTCTCTATGCGGCCCACCCTGCCGACCCGGGCCGCCTCCCGCTCGGGGAGTCCGACCCACAGGTCCGCGCCCACCGGGCCCGCGATCTCCCGCGCGATCCAGTCGCCGATGCCGTCACCCGTGACGCGCCGCAGCAGCTCGCCGGTCAGCCAGCCGTACGTCAGCGCGTGGTAGCCGTGGTCCGTGCCGGGTACCCACACCGGGGCCTGGCGGGCGACCGCCTCGGCGCCCCGCAGCGGGTCGAGCGACTCCAGCGCGGTCAGCGGCACGTCCAGGACCGGCAGTCCGGCCCGGTGCGAGAGCACGTGCCGGACGAGCACCCGCTCCTTGCCCGCCGCCTTGAACCCGGGCCAGTACTCGCCCACCGGCGCGTCCAGGTCGAGCAGACCCCGCTGGTGCAGGAGCAGCAGGGCGGCAGCCGCGACCCCCTTCGTCGCCGAGCGCACGATCTGCGCGGTGCCGTGCTGCCAGGGCTCACTGTCGTCGATGTGCTTCGTGCCCGCCCACAGGTCGACGACCTTTCGGCCGTCGCGGTACACCGCCACCGCCGCGCCCCGGTCCCCGAGCGTCTCGAAGTTCCTTACGAACGCCGCCTCGACCGGCTCGAAGCCCTCCGCCACTGAGCCGTTCACATCCACCACGTCCGTACCCTTCGCCGCGCGAGCGTCACGCGCCCATTGTCACCGAGCGCGGATCGAAGCCGAACGGCAGCTCCAGGCGGTGCTCCCGCATCAGCTCCTCGTCGGAGAGCAGTTCGCCGGTGCGGCCGTCCGCCGCGATCACGCCGTCGCTGAGGATCAGGGCACGGGGGCACAGTTCGAGGGCGTACGGCAGGTCGTGCGTGACCATGAGCACGGTCACGTCCAACGAGCGCAGGATGTCGGCGAGTTCGCGTCGTGAGGCGGGGTCGAGGTTGGACGACGGCTCGTCGAGGACGAGGATCTCCGGCTCCATCGCCAGCACGGTCGCGACGGCCACCCGGCGCCGCTGCCCGAAGGAGAGGTGGTGCGGCGGACGGTCGGCGAAGGCCTCCATGCCGACCCGTTCGAGCGCGGTGCGCACCCGCGCCTCCAGCTCGGGCCCCTTCAGGCCGGCGGAGGCGGGCCCGAAGGCCACGTCCTCGCGCACGCTCGGCATGAAGAGCTGGTCGTCCGGGTCCTGGAAGACGATGCCGACCTTCCGCCGGATCTCCGCCATGTGCTTCTTGCCGACGGGCAGCCCGGCGACCGTCACCGTTCCGGCGCCGCCGGTCAGGATGCCGTTGAGGTGGAGCACGAGGGTCGTCTTGCCGGCGCCGTTCGGGCCGAGCAGGGCCACGCGCTCGCCCCGGCCGACCGTGAAGTCCACGCCGAAGAGGGCCTGGTGCCCGTCGGGGTAGGCGAACGCCAGCCCGGCGACATCGAGCGAGGGCGCGGGGGAGGAGGGCGGGGGAGACGAGTTCACAGGGTCCATCCCAGCAGACATACGACGAGTGCGGCGCACGGCAGGGCGAAGGCGTACGACCACTGCGCGCGCGACGCGGTCACCTCGTCGATGACCGGCATCGAACCGGTGTAGCCCCGGCTCACCATGGCCAGGTGCACCCGTTCCCCGCGTTCGTAGGAGCGGATGAACAGGGCGCCCGCGGACTTGGCGAGGACGCCCCAGGAGCGGACGCCGCGGGCCTCGAAGCCGCGCGACTCCCGCGCGATCCGCATCCGCCGCATCTCGTCCGCGATGACGTCCCCGTACCGGATCATGAAGGACGCGATCTGTACGAGCAGGGGCGGCAGCCTCAGCCGCTGGAGGCCCAGCAGGAGTTCGCGCAGCTCGGTCGTCGAGGCGAGCAGGACGGACGCGGCGACGCCGAGGGTGCCCTTGGCGAGGACGTTCCAGGCGCCCCACAGGCCGTTCACGCTCAGGGAGAGACCGAGCACGTCGACCCGCTCGCCCTGCGCCACGAACGGCATCAGCACGGCGAAGGCCACGAACGGCACCTCGATCAGCAGCCGCTTCAGTACGAAGCCGGCGGGGACACGGGCCGCGTACGCCACGCCCGCCAGCAGCAGCGCGTACAGCCCGAAGGCCCACATCGCCTCGCGCGGGGTCGAGACGACGACCAGTACGAAGGCGAAGAAGGCGGCGAGCTTGGTGTGCGGCGGCAGTGCGTGCACGGGCGAGTGTCCGTGCCGGTAGAGCCGGTGCGCGTGGCCTGCTCCCATGTCAGACGGACCCGCCGACCTGGGAGGGCCCGCTCTGGTTCTCGGGCGTACGGCGCCTGCGGACGGTCCAGAAGACGCCCGTGCCCGCGACGATCGTGACGCCCACGCCGATCACGCCCGCGAGGCCGCCGGAGATCCGGCTGTTCGTCAGGCCTTCGACGCCGTAGTCGGCGAGCGGCGAGTCGGCGGCCGCGTGGTCCTCGGCCTTGGCGTCGATGCCCTTGTCGGAGGCGACCTTCTCCAGGCCGTCGGGGTTCGCCGAGGCGTAGAAGCTGACGAATCCGGCGAGGACGAGGGAGGTCGCGAGCCCCGCCAGCCACACCTTGCGGTGGGACCGGGCGGCGACGGGGACGGGCTCGGCGGCGGGAGTGTCGACCAGTTCGCCGTTGACCCGCAGCTTCAGGGGCGTGGTCAGGCCGCGGGCCCCGTACACGAGGTCCGGTCGTACGGCGATGACGGCGCCGACCGTGAGGGCGGTGATCACGGCCTCGCCGATGCCGATGAGGACGTGGACGCCGACCATGGCGGTGAAGACCTGCCCGATCGGAACGTCCGTGGTGCCCCCGATCGCGTAGATCAGGGTGAAGGCCGCGGCGGCGGCAGGGACGGAGATCACAGCGGCGGCGAACGCCGAGACGGTAATGGACCGACGCTTCCTGGGCAGGAGTTTTACGAGGCCGCGGAAGACGGCGTAGGCCACGACCGTGGTGACGACCGCCATGTTCGTGATGTTCACGCCCAGCGCGGTGAGGCCGCCGTCCGCGAAGAGGATGCCCTGCATGAGGAGCACGACGGAGACGCAGAGGACCCCGGTGAAGGGGCCCACGAGTATCGCGGCGAGCGCGCCTCCGAGCAGATGTCCGCTGGTCCCGGCCGCGACCGGGAAGTTCAGCATCTGCACGGCGAAGATGAACGCGGCGACCAGGCCCGCGAGCGGGGCCGTGCGTTCTCCCCCACTCTCGGCTTCGCTCGACCGGGAGGTGCCCCCAAGCTCACGGCGGGCGCCGCGCAGGCTCACCGCGACCGCCGTGGCGGCCACGGCTCCGGCGGCGGCGGAGACGGGCGCGTTGATGAATCCGTCGGGCACGTGCATGGAGGGCTCCGCTTCCGTGGGCAGGCCGACTGTCGATAACCGTTCGATGATAGTGGCTTAATGCGAACAGCTTGCAAGAGCGAGGTGACCTCGAATACGACTACGACTCATCTGGGAGCGCATATCGGAAAATATGCGACATTAGATATGGATCAGTTCAAAGAGGGAGCGATCGATGTCCGCCGTTGAGCAGTACGCGCGCGCCCACATCGTGACGGACGAGGCGCAGGATCCGCCCGCCGTGCCGGTGGCCCTTCGATACGACCCGGAGGCCGACCCCCGACGGGTGCACATCATGCTGCCCGGCCACCACGAGTGGGTCTTCGCCCGCGACCTGCTCGAACAGGGGCTACGGGCGCCGGCCGCCGCAGGTGACGTACGCATCTGGCCCTGCGGCCGGGTCCAGGCCGTCATGGAGTTCCACTCGGCGAAGGGAGTGGCGGTCGTGCAGTTCGAGGCGAAGACGCTGATCCGCTTCCTGCGCCGGACGTACACGGCCGCCCCCGTGTCGTCGAACTGAACCGGCCGCCCCCGACCGGCTCAGCCGCCCCGGAGGCGCCGTACGCAGGTCGGCGGCGGCCGTGTGCCGGCCGGCAGGGGCCGCGCGCCGCCCGGCAGAGGCCCTACGTCGGTCAGCTGCCCGCCTTCAGCAGCGCCGCCACGATCGGTCCGGCCGTCTCGCCGCCGTGACCGCCCTGCTGGACGACGCCCGCGGCGGCCAGATCGCCCTTCCAGGCCGTGAACCAGCCGTTGGGCTTCTTCTGGTTGTCGACCTCCGCGGAACCGGTCTTGGCCCCGAAGTCCGGGCCGAGCCCGGCCATCGCCTCGGCCGCCGTACCGGCCGCGGCCGTGTACTGCAGGAGCTCCTTGAGCTGGGCCTGCGTGTCGGCCGACAGCGAGCGGGACCCCTTCGCGAGCGTCCGGTCGTCGACGGTCGGAGACACCAGATAGGGCTGCCGGAACGTGCCCGTCTTGGCCGTGGCGACGACCGACGCCATGTTCAGCGGGTTCATCCGCACCCCGCCCTGCCCGATCAGCGAGGCCGCCTTCTGGGCCTGCGACTGCACCGGCACCGAACCGTCGAAGGTCGGCACCCCGATCGCCCAGTTGTCCATGCCGAGGCCGAACACCTGCTGGGCCTGCTTGGTCAGGTCGTCGTCGCTCAGCTTCTTGGCCTGGCTGATGAAGGCCGTGTTGCAGGAGCGCGCGAAGCTCGCCTTGAACGTGCCGCCCTTGATCTCGAACTTGTCGTCGTTCTGGAACTTCCAGCCGCCGTACGTCGAGTACTTGGGGCAGGGGTGCTCCTTGTTCACCGACGCGAGCCCCTTGTCGATGAGCAGCGAGGCCGTCACGATCTTCATCGTCGAGCCGGGGGCCAGCGAGCCCTGGAACGCGGTGTTGAACCCGTGCCCCGAGTTCGCGACGGCCAGGATCTCGCCGGTCGACGGCCTGATCATGACCGCCGACGCCTTGGACTTCGCGGCCACCTGCTGCTCGGCGGTCGCCTGCAGGGCCGGGCTGAGCGTCGTACGGACCGTGCCCGGCGTGCCCTTGCTCAGCTCCAGCAGCGTCTTGTCGGGGTTCTTGTCGGAGGCGTCCGTCTTCTTCGCGGTGTCGCCGTCCTTGCTGCCCTTGGCGTCCTCGGAGCCGGCGCGGATCACCCGCAGCTCGACGCCCGCCTTGCCGCCGGCCTTCTTGCCGTACTTCTCCCGCAGACCGTCCAGGACCGTCCCGAGGGAGGGGTACTTGGCTGTGGTCAGCTCGCCGCCGTCCCGGTCCAGGGCCTTGACCGGGGGCGTCCCGGCCTCACCGGTGACCAGCTTGTCGCCGTCCTCCAGCTCCGGGTGCACGACCGCCGCATGCCAGTCGACCAGCGGTTTCCCGTCCTTCTCACGACGTACGACGGTCAGCTCGGACTCGTACGCGAGAGGCTTGGTCAGGGTCTTGTACGTGACCGTGCCCTTGACGGCGAACGGCACGGCGTCCCCGGAGCGCTTCTTGGCGGTGAGCGTCACGTCCTCGACGTACGCCTCCTTGCCGTAGCCCGTGAGCAGGGTGCGCGCAGCCGTGACGTCGTTCGTCGCCGCGGCGGCCTTCTCGACGTCACCGCTCTGCCAGGCCGTGAGGAAGGCGGTGGCCGTGGACTTCACCTCGGCCGCCGACAGCGGGCCGCTCTTCACGGACTTGGCGTCGGAGGACGGGCCCGCGTCGGCCACCGCTCCGCCGCCGTACAGGGCGTAGACGCCGAACCCCGCACCGCCCACGACAGCGGCGATCATCCCGCCGATGACGGCGGGCTTCGTCTTCGTCCTGCTGCGCTCAGGTGCGCGCCTTCTGTTCCCCACGGCTTCCGTTCCCTAGCTGCTTCCCCGACGCCTTCAACGGCTCTCCACGAGTTTCTGCCGGCTCTGAAGTCCCCCGCACGCTCCCGAATCCCCACCGGCTCCACCAGAACGAGAGCCACCAGCCTAGAGTCCCGGCCTGTGAGGGTGAGTTCAGCCTCCTGTCCGTAGCACAGCTGCGACAATCGGACCGGCCGCGTCCCCTCCGTGACCGCCCGCCTCCGTCATGGCCGCGGCGGCGATGTCGCCCCGGAAACCGGTGAACCAGCTGTTCGACTTCTCCTGGCCGTCGACCTCGGCGGAGCCGGTCTTGGCGCCGATGTCACCGCCGAGCCCGGACATGGCCTGCGCGCCGGTGCCGCTGGTCGCGGTGAGCCGCATCATCTGCTTGAGCTGGGCGGCGGTCCCGGACGGCAGACCGCGGGCGGTGGCCAGCTGCCGGTCGTCGAGCTTCGGCGACACGAGGTAGGGCTGGTGGAACGTGCCCGTGATCGCGGTCGCGGTGACCGAGGCCATGTTCAGCGGGTTCATCTGGACGTCGCCCTGGCCGATGGCGTTGGCGGCGCGCTTCGGGCCCTCGGACGCGGGCACGCTCCCGTCGAAGGAGACGATGCCCGTCTTCCAGTCCTTGCCGATCCCGAACCGCTCCTGCGCCTCGGTGGTGAGCGACTCGTCCGTGAGCGGCCGTTCGTCGGAGCCGTCGATGAGCTTCACGAAGGCCGTGTTGCACGAGCGCATGAAGCTGTTGGCGAGCGTGGCCTTCTCGTCGGGCTGCATGCCCGTGAGGTTCTTGAAGGTCGCGCTCTGCCAGGTCGCGGTCGCCGGACAGGGCGCCGGGCTGTTCATCGCGGTCACGCCGTTGTCGATGAACATCGCCGCGGTGACGATCTTCATGGTGGAGCCGGGGGCGACCTTGCCCTGGAACGCCGCGTTGAACCCGTCCCCGCGGTGGTTCGCGATCGCCAGGACCTCTCCGGTGCTCGGCTTCACGGCGACCACCGACGACTCCGCGTACCGCGTGACGGCCTTCTCCGCGGCGGCCTGCGCCCCCGCGCTGATCGTCGTACGCAGCTTGCCGGCCTTGCCCTCGGCGAGCGTCACCAGCGTGCTGTCCCCCGCGCTCTCGCTCTCGTGCTGGATCGCGAGCTCGACACCGGGGGTGCCGCCCGCCTTGTCGCCGTACCGCTCGCGCAGGGTGTCGAGCACGGGCCCGAGGGAGGGGTACTTGTCCTTCGCCAGGACGACGCCGTCGCGGTCCACCGCCTCGATGGGCGGGCTCGCCGCCTCGCCCGTGACCAGCGTGTCGCCCCTCTTGAGGTCCGGGTGCAGAACGGCCGGCTGCCAGTCGACCAGCGCCCGCCCCGAGGTCTTCCCCCGCACGACGGCCAGCTCGCTCCGGTACGTCAGCGGCTTGCTCCTGCCCTCGTACGAGACGGTGGCCGACACCTCGAACGGGACGGTCGCGCCCGTCGCCCTACCGGGCGTGATCTTCACCTTCCCGATGTGCGCCTGGCCGCCGTAGGCGACGAGCAGTTCCTTGGCGGCCAGGGCGTTGTCGGTCAGGTCCGCGGCGGTGGGGGCATCCCCCTGCTCCCAGGCGGTGAAGAACTTCTCGGAGGTCTCCCGCACCTCGTCGTCGGAGGGCGGCCCGGTCCTCTCGGCCGCGGCGGCGGACCCCCCGTCCCCGCTGACGGCGGTCACGATGTTGTACGCGCCGTACCCCGCGCCCCCCACCATCACGGCGAACACTCCGCCGACGATGCCGACCTTGACCCCACTCCGCATCTCGCGTCCCCTCCCCGATCCTCCCCGTGCACCGTTCTGAACGCGTTCAGAACGGTGTCCCTGCGTCGCACTGTATGCGGGGAGAGTGACGGATGGGGGTGCTGTTCCCCGATCGTTAGGCGCGCGGGCCCGGCTGCCGGACGGTACGAGCCCCGCCTGTCAGGCGGCGCACGCCCCGGCGATCGCGACGCCGTCCTCGTAGAGATGGTGCCGGGTGATCCGGCCGTCCTCGACGGTGAGGTGCAGCGCGAACGGCCCCTCGAAGGACTTCCCCGTCGCCCGCACGGTCCCCGACAGCCGCCCCGTCAGCACGGCGTCGGCGCCGTCGACGAGGAAGACGCCGACGGAGGCGCGCGCGTCCTCGGGCACGGTGTACTCCGTCAACTCCGCGAACTGGGCGGCGCACTCGGCGCCGGTGGACCGCGGCCGGATCCACGGCACACCGGGATTCTCGGCGAGCATCCAGTCGACACGCTCGGCGAAGATCTCGACGAGCCGCCCGGTGTCCCCGGCGATCCGGGCGGCGAGAAACTCCTGCACGACGGCACGGGTGGCTTCGCCGACGACGTCCGCTGTTGCGCTGGACCTGCTGGACCTGACGGCCATGACGCTCTCCTCGCTGCCGCGACCGGACCCCGGCGGCGGTTGCCGCCGAGGTGCCTGATCCTGCCGGGGGCGGGGAGAGCGGTCGATTACTCCAGAGGTAAGGGGACGGGAGTGATGGGCCGGGGTGGCTGGCGGGCTAGACCCAGGTGTCCAGCCACATCCGCGCCCGCCAGTTGTCGATCGGGATCGCCTGGCCCGTGTAGATCGGCCAGAAGTAGATGAAGTTCCAGGCGATCAGGAGGACCAGGACTCCGGTGGCCGCCGCACCGACGACCCGGCGGCGTTCCGAGGCGCCCGGCGGGCCCAGCATCGCGCCGATCATCATCGCCACCGCCAGGCACAGGAACGGGAGGAAGACGACCGCGTAGAAGAAGAAGATCGTGCGTTCCTGGTAGAGGAACCACGGGAGGTAGCCCGCCGCGATGCCGCAGACGATCGCGCCCGCCCGCCAGTCGCGGCGGAAGATCCAGCGCCACAGGATGTACAGGATCGCGAAGGCCGCGGCCCACCACAGGAGCGGGGTGCCGAGGGCCAGGACTTCGCGGGCGCACTTCTCGCCCGCGTCCGTCGGACAGCCGTCCTTGCCGGGCAGCGGCGACTCGTAGAAGTACGAGACCGGACGGCCCGTGACGATCCAGCTCCACGGGTTCGACTGGTACGTGTGCGGAGAATGCAGGCCGACATGGAAGTCGTACACCTGCGTCTCGTAGTGCCACAGGCTGCGCCACCAGTCGGGGAACAGCCAGGACCAGTCGCTGGTGCGGCCGTCGGCCGTGGCCCAGTTGCGGTAGTAGCCGCCCTTGCCGTCGGTGGCGGACAGGATCCAGCCCGTCCAGGAGAGGAGGTACGTGGCGATCGCCACCGGGACCGTGGAGAGGAACGCCCAGCCCACGTCGTGCTTGAGGACCGCCACGTACGGGCGGCGGGCACCCGCAACCCGCCGTGAGCCGACGTCCCACAGGACCGTCATCAGGCCGAACGCGACGAGGATGTAGAGGCCGTTCCACTTCGTGCCGATGGCCAGGCCGAGCATCAGACCCGCCAGCAGACGCCAGGGGCGGCGGCCGAGGCGGGTGGTCATGGCGATGTGCGAGTCCGGGCGTACGACCCCGTCGGCGTCCGGCGGAAGCGCGGCGGCCAGGCGTTCGCGGGTCCTGTCGCGGTCGACGACCAGGCAGCCGAAGGCCGCGAGGACGAAGAACATCAGCACCTGGTCGAGCAGCGCGGTGCGGCTCATCACGAAGTGCAGGCCGTCCACCGCCATCAGCGCGCCCGCCAGGCACCCGAGGAACGTCGAGCGGAACAGGCGACGGCCGATCCGGCACAGCATCAGCACGGACAGCGTGCCGAGCAGGGCCGTCATGAACCGCCAGCCGAACGGCGTGAACCCGAACATCCACTCGCCGAGCCCGATGACGTACTTGCCGACCGGCGGATGCACGACGTAGGCGGCGTCGGTCGGGATCCGGACGCTGTCGCCGTGCTGCAGGACCAGGTCGTTGGCGTCCTTGGCCCAGTTGACCTCGAACCCGCGGTGGATGAGCGCCCAGGCGTCCTTGGCGTAGTACGTCTCGTCGAATATCACCGCCTTCGGGCTGCCCAGGTTCCAGAACCGCATCAGGCCCGCCAGCAGCGTGATGAGCAGCGGGCCGCCCCACGCCGACCAGCGGACGATGCGTTCGGCGGCCTCCTGGCGGAGCCCGATCGCCGCCCACAGACGTGGGCCGGGCTCGGTGTACGCGGGCACGAGGCGGTCGCGGACGTCGTCTCTGGATCCGGCCGCGTGGCCGAACCTGCGCAGCCGCTGCTGCCACGACGGCCGCTGCTCTTCGACGCCCTGTCCCTGCCGGGTGTCCGTGGAGGACGCGGTACTTGTCACCGCGCCATCGTAGGGAACAGGTCTGTGTGAGTCCCGCGGGCCGCCCCTGCGAGGATGGAACCGTGACAGGAACCGGTGGAACCGCGGCAGGAATCCTCGTACTCGCAGGCACGCCCATCGGGGACATCGCGGACGCACCGCCCCGCCTCGCGGCGGAGCTGGCGGGGGCCGACGTCATCGCCGCCGAGGACACCCGGCGGCTGCGGCGGCTGACCCAGGGCCTCGACGTCCAGCCGACCGGACGGGTCGTCTCCTACTTCGAGGGCAACGAGTCCGCGCGTACGCCCGAACTGGTCGAGGCGCTGGTCGGCGGCGCGCGCGTGCTGCTCGTGACCGACGCCGGGATGCCGTCCGTGTCCGACCCCGGCTACCGGCTCGTCGCCGCAGCCGTCGAGAAGGACATCAAGGTCACGGCCGTGCCCGGCCCGTCCGCCGTGCTCACCGCGCTCGCGCTGTCCGGACTGCCCGTCGACCGGTTCTGCTTCGAGGGATTCCTGCCGCGCAAGGCGGGTGAACGTCTCTCACGGCTGCGCGAGGTCGGGGACGAGCGGCGCACGCTCGTCTTCTTCGAAGCCCCGCACCGGCTCGACGACACCCTCGCGGCGATGGCCGAGGTGTTCGGCGCCGAGCGGCGGGCCGCCGTCTGCCGCGAGCTGACCAAGACGTACGAGGAGGTCAAGCGGGGCCCGCTCGGGGACCTCGCCGTCTGGGCCGCGGAGGGCGTGCGCGGCGAGATCACCGTCGTCGTGGAGGGCGCCCCCGAGAAGACCGAGGTGCTCGGCCCCGAGGAACTGGTGCGCAGGGTGCGGGTGCGCGAGGAGGCGGGGGAGCGGCGCAAGGAGGCCATCGCCGCCGTCGCCGCGGACGCGGGCCTACCCAAGCGGGAGGTCTTCGACGCGGTCGTCGCGGCGAAGAACGCCGAGCGCGCGGGCCCCTGAACGATCTTCGGAGCGCCCCTGAGGGACCTCCTGAGGGCCCCCTGCGGGACCCCTGAGCGACCCCCGCGGCGAGCGGGCGAACGAGCACGTGACCTGCTGAAAGAGAGCGCGGTCGCCCCGCCCGGGGAGCGCACGGGTCCTCAGGGGAGCGCACGATTTCACAGGGGAGCGCACCGGCCCATGCGCTCGCAAAGGACCGCCGTCGAAAGCAAAGCCCCGACCGGGTATCGAGGGCCCTCCGACAAGGAACGGCCAAGACGGCTCCAACACTCGACAGGGGCGGTGCATTCGCGTCGGCGGAGGCGTCCACTGGAGGAAGGACAGACCCGTCCTCGTCCAGCGGACAAGAGGAGCTGGCATGAGTGAGATCGCAGGGCAGCCCGGTCGGATCACCGGCGGACCCGCACACCGCGTCGACGCCGTCCCGGCCACCGACACCGTCCACGAGTCGTATTCCTTCGCCTGCATGCGCTGCGGGCACGGCTGGGAACAGTCGTACGAGATCGAGCACCACTTCGACACCGAGGGAGCCCAGTTCGTGACGTACGTGGCGGACGGCATGGTCGTGCCGTCGCCGCTGAGCCGGCCGAGCTGCGTGAACTGCGACGGGCACATCGTGCGCATCATGCGGGCCGGCCAGGTGTCCTCGGCGCAGAACTCGATGCGCCGCGCGCTGTCCGTACCTCCGATGAAGCGGGCCACGGTCACCGTGGTGCCCGCGGAGGATGCGCAGCCGCCCGAGGTGACGCAACTGCCGGAGACGGCGACGGCGGCCAAGCCCGTCCACCACTGGCACCTGTCCGACCTGCTGCACCCGTTCCACCACCGCAAGGCGGGGTGACTCCCGGGCACCCCAGGGCGCCGGGTCCACCGCTCGCGGACAGCTTCCCCGCGGGACGGGACCCGGCGTTCCGCTGCCGCCGGGCCCCCTTCGTAGGATCGGGGTATGCCTTCCAACGCCGAAGCCCCGCCCCTGCCGGACCCCCTGCGGGTACCGGTGGCCGACTCGCACACCCATCTCGACATGCAGTCCGGCACGGTCGAGGAGGGCCTCGCCAAGGCCGCGTCGGTGGGCGTGACGACGGTCGTGCAGGTGGGCTGCGACCTGAAGGGCTCACGCTGGGCGGCCGAGACGGCCGCCGCGTACGACGCCGTCCACGCGACCGTCGCCCTCCACCCGAACGAGGCGCCCCGCATCGTGCACGGTGACCCCGACGGTTGGTCGCGGCAGGGTGCGCGGGAGGGCGGTGGCGCGGGCGCGCTGGACGAGGCGCTCGCCGAGATCGACCGGCTCGCCGCGCTCGCCCAGGTCAAGGGCGTCGGCGAGACCGGCCTCGACCACTTCCGCACCGGCCCCGAGGGCATCGCCGCCCAGGAGCTGTCCTTCCGCGCGCACATCGAGATCGCCAAGCGGCACGGCAAGGCGCTCGTCATCCACGACCGGGACGCCCACGCCGACGTGCTGCGCATCCTGAAGGAGGAGGGCGCGCCCGAGCGGACCGTCTTCCACTGCTACTCCGGGGACGCGGAGATGGCGGCGGTCTGCGCACGCGCCGGCTACTACATGTCGTTCGCCGGGAACATGACCTTCAAGAACGCGCAGCCGCTGCGCGACGCCCTCGCCGTGGCGCCGCTCGAACTCGTCCTCGTCGAGACCGACGCGCCCTTCCTGACGCCCGTCCCGTACCGCGGACGGCCCAACGCCCCCTATCTCATTCCGGTCACGATCCGTGCCATGGCCGCCGTACGGGGGCTCGACGAGGACGTGCTGGCGACGGCGCTCTCGGCGAACACCGCCCGCGCGTTCGATTACTGACCCCTCACGGACAGCGCGCTCCCGGGGTCCGGCCCGGACGCTTCGCGACACTGCGTGGTCGCGCTGCTTTGGAGAGTGACGAACGCTCCGCTAGGTTCTGTCCGCCCACCCGCCTTCCCTCAACCCGAAGGAGCCCCGCGGGCGTACCTCTCTCCACCGGTCTTCTGGAGCGTGCCGTCGTGAGCAGTCCGCAGTACGAGACGTATGGCCCGAACCACGGCCCGAACGTGAACCCGAGCCCGGCACATGGGCACGCGGACCACGGCGGCCACGGCGGCCACGGCGATCCGGAGCCGTACGGCCACGGCCACGGTCATCCGGACACGTATCGGCCCGCGTACGAGCACGAGCACGTGCCCGCCCACGAACACGTGCCCGCCCACGAGTACGGCAACAGGCACGGGCCCGTGTACGCGTACGGGCTTGAGCACGAGCCCGCGTACCGACACGAGTACGGGCACGGATACGTGCACCCCGGCGAAGCCTGGTTCCCGGACGCGCCGACGCTTCCGCGGCAGGCGGTCCCCCTCGCCCCGACCTCCGAACTGACCACCGAACTCTTCAACGGTCCGGCCGCCCGGTCCGGTGGACGGGCCGCAGCCCGGCGGGCCAAGCGGCGCCGCAGGAGCGCGGAGCGGCCCGACGTACGCAAGCTGATCCCCCAGGCGCTGGTCGTCGCCTTCCTCGCGGGCGGCACCACCGCCTTCGTCGCCGACGACAAGGCGATCGAACTGACCGTCGACGGCAAGCCCCGCACCCTGCACACCTTCGCGGACGACGTCGGCGAACTGCTCGCCGACGAAGGGGTCCGGGTGGGCGCCCACGACGTGGTGGCCCCCGCCCCCGGAGCCCCCCTCACCAGCGGTGCGGAGATCGCCGTGGAGTACGGGCGGCCCCTGCGGCTCACCCTGGACGGGCGGTCGAGCCACGTGTGGACCACCGCCCACACCGTGGACGAGGCACTGCGGGAACTGGGGGTGCGCGCGGAGGGCGCGTACGTGTCGGTGCCGCGCGCTCGGCAGATCGGACGCGCGGGGCTCGCGCTCGACGTCCGCACCGAGCGGACCGTGACGGTCATGGCGGACGGACAGGCGCGGACGGTCCGTACGAACGCGGCGACGGTCCGCGAGACCGTGGACGAGGCCGGGATCACACTGCACGGCCAGGACACCACCTCCGTGCCGGCCGACAGCTTCCCGCGCGACGGACAGACGGTGACGATCATGCGGATCACCGGCACGAAAGAGGTCCGCGAGGAACCGCTGCCCTTCGAGGTGCACCGGACCCAGGATGCCGGGCTGTTCCGGGGCACCGAGGTCGTCGAGCAGGCGGGGCGGCCCGGGCTGCGGCGCGTCACCTACGCGCTGCGGACCGTCAACGGCGTCCGGCAGAAGCCGCGGCGGCTGCGGTCCGAGGTGGTGCGGGAGCCGCGGGCGCAGGTCGTGAAGGTGGGGACGAAGCCGCTTCCCACATCCGTGCAGGGGGCCGACCGGCTGAACTGGCAGGGGCTCGCGCACTGTGAGTCCGGGGGGCGGCCGGGGGCGGTCGATCCGTCCGGGACGTACGGCGGGCTCTACCAGTTCGACACGCGGACCTGGCAGGCGCTGGGCGGGGCGGGGCGTCCGCAGGACGCTTCCGCGGCGGAGCAGACGTTCCGGGCGAAGAAGTTGTATGTGCGGCGGGGGGCCAGTCCCTGGCCGCACTGTGGGGGGCGGTTGTAGGGGTCGTCCCACCGGGGCTCCGCCCCGGGCCCCGTGGGGTTTCGTCCGCGGGCCCGGTGGGGGCTGGTCGCGCAGTTCCCCGCGCCCCTCAGGGCGGGGCTGCGCCCCGGTCTTCTTCTTTTAGCCTGTCCGGCGTTTGAGGACGAGCGCGTTAGCGCGATGGGGGGTGTGGGGGCGCAGGCCCCGCGGACGGGAGTCGGCCGTGGTCACCCTTACCCTTGGGGCGTGACCAGCCCCGCCTCCGACGCCCTCCTGGGCCCCGCCGACATCCGCGAACTCGCGGCAGCCCTCGGCGTACGGCCCACCAAGCAGCGCGGTCAGAACTTCGTCATCGACGCCAACACCGTGCGGCGCATCGTCCGGACCGCCGACGTCCGTCCCGAGGACGTGGTCGTCGAGGTCGGACCGGGCCTCGGGTCGCTGACCCTGGGCCTCCTGGAGGCGGCCGACCGGGTCGTCGCCGTCGAGATCGACGACGCCCTCGCGGGCGCGCTGCCCGCCACGATCGCCGCCCGCATGCCGGACCGCGCCGAGCGGTTCTCGCTCGTCCACGAGGACGCCATGCAGGTGTCCGAGCTGCCCGGCCCCGCCCCGACGGCCCTGGTCGCGAACCTCCCGTACAACGTCGCCGTGCCCGTGCTGCTGCACATGCTCGACACCTTCCCCACCATCGAGCGCACGCTCGTGATGGTGCAGGCGGAGGTCGCCGACCGGCTGGCCGCGCCGCCCGGCTCGAAGGTGTACGGCGTGCCCTCCGTGAAGGCGAACTGGCACGCCGAGGTGAAGCGCGCCGGATCGATCGGCCGCAATGTCTTCTGGCCCGCCCCGAACGTGGACAGCGGGCTCGTCTCGCTGGTCCGCCGCGCGGAGCCGGTGAAGACGACCGCCACGAAGCGTGAGGTCTTCGCCGTCGTGGACGCCGCCTTCGCCCAGCGGCGCAAGACCCTGCGGGCCGCGCTGGCCGGCTGGGCCGGTTCGGCGCCGGCCGCCGAGGCCGCGCTGGTCGCCGCGGGTGTCTCGCCGCAGGCGCGCGGTGAGTCCCTGACGGTGGAGGAGTTCGCACGGATCGCGGAGAACAAGCAGTGAGCGGGGCGGACGGCGTGACGGTGAGCACGACGGGCAGCGTGACGGTACGGGTTCCCGCCAAGGTCAATGTCCAGCTGGCCGTGGGCGGGGCCCGCGCCGACGGGTTCCACGACCTCGCCAACGTGTTCCTCGCCGTCGGGCTGTACGACGAGGTGACGGTGACCCCCGCGGACACCCTCCGGATCACCTGCGAGGGGCCCGACGCGGCCCAGGTGCCCCTGGACCGTACGAACCTGGCGGCGCGGGCGGCGGAGAAGCTGGCCGCGCGGTACGGGCGCCGGGCCGATGTGCACATCCACATCGCGAAGGACATCCCGGTCGCCGGGGGCATGGCGGGCGGCTCCGCCGACGGCGCGGGCGCACTGGTCGCCTGCGACGCCCTCTGGGGTACGGGGGCCTCGCGGGACGAGCTCCTGGAGATCTGCGCCGAACTCGGCAGCGATGTGCCGTTCAGCCTGGTCGGCGGGGCCGCGCTCGGGACCGGGCGCGGGGAGAAGCTGCGGGTCCTTCCGGTCGGGGGGAGCTTCCACTGGGTGTTCGCCGTGGCCGACGGGGGGCTGTCGACGCCGGCGGTGTACGGGGAGTTCGACCGGCTCAACGACGGGGTCGCGGTGCCCGAGCCGGTTGCCTCCGGGGTGCTGCTCGATGCGCTGGCCTCGGGGGACGTCTCCGCGCTGGCCTCGGCCGTGACCAATGACCTTCAGGGTGCCGCGTTGTCCTTGCGGCCGTCGCTGGCCTCGACGCTGGCCGTCGGGGTCGAGGGCGGGGCGTCGGCCGCGATCGTGTCCGGGTCCGGGCCCACGACGGCGTTCCTTGTCGCCGACGCGGAGGCTGGTGCGAAGGTCGTCGACGCGCTGGTGGCGGCGGGGGTCTGTCGCGCCGCGCGCGTGGCTGTGGGACCGGTGAGCGGGGCTGTCCTGCTGTGACCTGCACGGTTGCGTGCCGGGGGCGCTTGCGCGTGCGGGTGTGTGGGGGCGGGCCCAAAAGATTGCGCAGTTCCCCGCGCCCCTGAAGGCAAGAGACTGCGCCGTTCCCCGCGCCCCTGGGGCTGCGGCCCCGAAAGACCGCGGCGTTCCCCTCGCGCCTGAACGTTCCCGCCCACCCTTCTTGGGCGCCCGGAAGGATCATCCTTGTGGGCGGCTACCCTGGAAGGTCGATCGATCCCCCTTGTCAGGAGTGCGATGGCCGTCAATCTGGTCAATGTCGAGGCAGTCAGCAAGGTGTACGGAACCCGTGCGCTGCTCGACGGAGTCTCCCTCGGCGTGTCCGAAGGGGACCGGATCGGGGTGGTCGGCCGTAACGGTGATGGCAAGACCACGCTGATCCGCATGCTCGCGAAGCTGGAGGAGGCCGACTCCGGGCGCGTCACGCACTCGGGCGGCCTGCATGTCGGCGTGCTCACCCAGCACGATTCCCTGGACCCCGCGGCCACCGTCCGGCACGAGGTGATCCGGGACATGGCCGACCACGAGTGGGCGGGCAACGCCAAGATCAGGGACGTACTGACGGGCCTGTTCGGCGGGCTCGACCTGCCCGGCTTCCCGCAGGGCCTCGACACCGTGATCGGACCGCTGTCCGGCGGTGAGCGGCGGCGCATCGCGCTGGCCAAGCTGCTCATCGACGAGCAGGACCTGATCATCCTCGACGAGCCCACCAACCATCTCGACGTGGAAGGCATCGCCTGGCTGGCGCAGCATCTGCGCGAGCGCCGGTCCGCCCTCGTCTGCGTCACCCACGACCGGTGGTTCCTGGACCAGGTCTGCACCCGCATGTGGGACGTGCAGAAGGGCGACGTCTACGACTACGAGGGCGGTTACACCGACTACGTCTTCGCGCGCGCCGAGCGGGAGCGCATCGCCGCCACCGAGGAGGTCAAGCGGCAGAACCTGGTCCGCAAGGAGCTGGCCTGGCTGCGGCGGGGCGCCCCGGCCCGTACGTCGAAGCCGCGCTTCCGCGTCGAGGCCGCCAACGAGCTGATCGCGGACGTGCCGCCGCCCCGCGACAGCAGCGAGCTGATGAAGTTCGCCTCGTCCCGGCTCGGCAAGACGGTCTTCGAGCTGAAGGACGTCACCGTGCAGGCCGGGCCCAAGGTGCTCCTCAAGCATCTGACCTGGCAGCTCGGTCCGGGCGACCGGATCGGTCTGGTCGGCGTGAACGGCGCGGGCAAGACGTCCCTCCTGCGGGCCATGGCGGAGGCCGCCCGTTCCGACGGCGAGACGCAGCCCGCCGCGGGCCGGGTCGTCACCGGCCGGACCGTCAAGCTCGCCTACCTCTCCCAGGAGGTCGGCGAACTCGACCCGAACCTGCGGGTGCTGCAGGCCGTCCAGGCGGTCCGCGACCGGGTCGACCTCGGCAAGGGCCGTGAGATGACCGCGGGCCAGCTCTGCGAGACCTTCGGGTTCAACAAGGAGAAGCAGTGGACGCCCGTCGGCGACCTCAGCGGCGGTGAGCGCCGCCGGCTGCAGATCCTGCGGCTGCTGATGGACGAGCCGAACGTCCTCTTCCTCGACGAGCCGACGAACGACCTCGACATCGAGACCCTCACCCAGCTGGAGGACCTCCTCGACGGCTGGCCCGGCTCCCTGATCGTGATCTCCCACGACCGGTTCTTCATCGAGCGCACGACCGACCGGGTCTTCGCGCTCCTCGGCGACGCGACCCTGCGGATGCTGCCGCGCGGTATCGACGAGTACCTGGAGCGGCGCCACAAGATGGAGGAGGCCGCCGCGGCCTCGGCTCCGGCCGCGGACAAGGGTGCTTCCCCCGCCGCGGTATCGGCCAAGGAGGACCGCGCCGCGAAGAAGGAACTCCAGAAGATCGAGCGGCAGCTGGACAAGATCTCCGAGAAGGAGAGCAAGCTGCACACGCAAATCGCTGATAACGCCACGGACTTCGGGAAGGTGGCCAAACTGGACGGCGAGCTACGTGAACTGGCCACCGAGCGCGAGGAGTTGGAAATGCGCTGGCTGGAGCTCGCCGACGACGCGTGAAGAGCGCGTGAACAAGCGTAACGAGGGCATCACGGGCCGGTTCTCCCTTGGAAACAGGGAAGAACCGGCCCGGTGTTCGAGCGCTCCAGGGTGATAGAAAGAGCCGTCTGGGAACACTCTCAGGCCCTATGGCAACCACTGTGAGTGCATCGCCTGCTGCGGTGCGTACTGCAGGGCATGGCTAAAAATCAGTGAAGAGGGGGAACGCGCTGATGACTCAGCCGCCTGAAAAGCCGTCGCAGCAGGGCGGGTTCGGAGCGCCGCAGGACCAGCCGCCGCAGGGCGGCTTCGGACCTCCGCAGGACCCGCGGGGCGCCACGCCGCCACCGCCCGCCCAGCCGCCGGCGGCCCCGCCGCCCCCGCAGGGCGCTCCACAAGGCCCCCCGCAGACGCCTCCGCCCCCGCCGCCGCAGGGCGCGCCGGGCACCCCGCCACCGCCCGCGCCCGGTTACGGCTACCCGCAGCAGCCCGGCCCGTACGGGCAGCCCCAGCAGCCCGGTCCGTACGGCTATCCGCAGCAGCCGGGCCCGTACGGCCAGCCCGGTCCCTACGGTCAGCCGCAGCAGCCGGGGCCCTACGGCCAGCAGCAGCCCGGGTACGGCTACCCGACGCAGCCGCAGTTCCCGGGCGGGCCCGGCACCCCGCCCGGCGGCGGCTCCCGCGGCCCCTTCAAGGGCAAGCCCGCCGCGATCATCGGTGCGGCGCTGGCCGCCGTGCTCGTCGTCGGTGCCACCGTGCTCGTCGTCACCAGTGGCGACGACGACGGTGACGGCAAGAAGAAGCCCCTCGCCGACAAGAGCCAGGACGCCAAGCCGTCCGGGTCCGACGCGCCCGTCAACCCCGGTGACGGCGACGGCGACGGCAACGCCGGTTCCGAGGACCTCAACGAGGGCCGCCAGGCCGGTGAGGCGAAGGTGCTCTGGTACAAGGAGGCGCCCGACGCCCCCGGTTCGGGCGCCGACGCCCCCGGCATGTGGATCACCGACAAGGTCGCCGTGAAGGCCGCGTACAAGCAGCTCTTCGCCTACGACGTCGGTGACGGCAAGGTCAGCTGGCCCGCGATCACGTTCCCGCAACCGATCTGTGCCGCGTCCGCCCAGAAGACGTCCGACGACAAGGTCTTCGTGGCGTACAAGGAGGGCACCAAGTCCTCCGCCGAGTGCAACCAGGTCGTGGAGGTCGACCTCGCCACGGGCAAGAAGGGCTGGACCCAGAAGATCCCGAAGGGCGACCTGTTCGACAGCTCCCTCAGCCTCAGTCTGAACATCTCCGGGAACACGCTGCTGGTCGGCCGTTCCATGTCCGGCGTCGGCTACGACACGGGCAGCGGCGACAAGCTCTTCGACAAGAAGAAGTACGGCAACTCCTGCTTCCCGTCGGCGTTCGCGGGCGGCGCCAAGCTGCTCTCCGTCTCCTCCTGCGGCGCGGGCGGCGACGACGAGCACGACGAGGTGCAGGAGCTCGACCCGGCGACCGGCAAGGCCAAGTGGACCAAGAAGATCCCCAAGGGCTGGCGTGTGGAGCGCCCCTACTCCGTCGATCCGGTGGTCCTCTACCTCACCAACGCGGACAAGAAGCAGTGGAACATCACCGCGCTGAAGAACGACGGCACGGCCCGTTCGCAGGTCGACGTCGACGAATCGTTCGCGCCGGAGTGCGGCTGGGCGATCCTCTCGCGTGACCTCCAGGGCTGCGAGGGCGTGACGGCCGACGCCAACACCCTCTATCTGCCGACCGAGGCGAAGAGCGGCGCCAACGAGATCGTCGCGATCAGCCTGGAGAGCGGCAAGGAGAAGTGGCGCGCCAAGTCCCCGGTGGACGATTCGATGGTGCCCCTGAAGACGGACGGCACGGACCTCGTCGCGTACGTGGGGCCCTCGTACGACGCGGGCGGCCGGATCGTCTCGATCCCGACCGGCGGCGGTGCGCACACCCCGAAGACGCTGCTGCAGAACCCGCAGGGCGCGGCGGACGTGGAGAACGGTTTCTTCTCGAAGGCCGTCGACTGGGTGGACGGGCGCTTCTACCTCTCCACCACCCGGCTGACCGGCAACGACCAGTCGAAGGAGAAGCTGATGCTGGCCTACGGCAAGTGACCCGGCCGGTCTCCGCCTCCGCCGGTTCCGCCGCTCGCGCCCTCGGCGGGCGCGACGGCCCCACCCGCGCCTCCGGCGTCACGCGCGTCTCCAGCGTCACACGCATCTCCTGCGTCACACGCGACTTCCGCGCCCTCCGCGTTCCCTCCGTCCCCTTCGCACCCGAGGTACACACGTCATGAGCCAGCCGCCGCCCCCGCCGCCGAACCAGCCGCCCCAGGGTGGCGGTTTCGGCGCCCCGCAGGACCCGCCCCCGGGCGGGTTCGGTCCGCCCACGCCGCCCGCCGGGCCCCCGCAGCAGCCCCAGCCGGGCTACGGCTACCCGCAGGCACCCCCGCCCCAGGCGCCTCCGCAGACCCCGCCCCCGGCCGGCCCGCCCGCCGCGCCGCAGGGCCCGCCGCAACAGCCGTACGGCTACCCGCAGGGACCCCCGCAGCCGCCGACCGTGCCCGGTTACGGCTACCCGGGCCAGCAGCCGCCGCAGGGGTACGGCTACCCGGGGCAGCAGCCCCAGTACGGCTATCCGCAGCCCCACACCATGCCGATGCAGCCGCAGGCCCCCACGGGCGGGAAGAAGTTCGGCGCCCAGGCGGCGATCATCGTCGCGGCCGTGGTGGCGATCGGGCTGATCGTCGGCGGCGGTGTCTGGTACGCGAGTTCGTCCGGCAAGGACGACAAGGACACCTCCGCGGGCCCCGGCGGGACCGACGGCAAGGACGGCGACAACGACGGCGACAACGACGGCGGCAGCACGGGCGGCGGTGGCGGCGGCTCGGAGAAGGTGCCGTCCAGCACCGGTGCGAAGGTCCTCTTCCAGCTGCCCGCGCCCGAGGTCCCCAAGAAGGAGGTCTGGAGCGTGGAGGGTTCCTGGCTGACGGACAAGGTGTACGCCAAGGCGGGCGTACGCAAGGTCGTCGGCCACGACCCGGACACCGGCAAGGAGACCTGGACCCTGCCGTTGACGGGCCTGACCTGCGCCGGCTCGCCCGAGGTGACCAAGGACGGGGTCGCCGTGGTGGTCGCGGAGGACGCCCCGCGCACCAAGGCCGACCCGTACCCGTCGTGCACCGAGGTCACGGCCTTCGACATGAACACCGGCAAGGCGCTCTGGACGAAGTCCGTGGCCCCGGGCGGCGGTGAGAAGGCCAAGTTCAAGGAGGTCAGCATCACCGGCACCACGGTCGCGGCGGGCTCCGGCCTCGACGGCGGCGCCGCCTTCGACATCGCCGACGGCAAGGTCCTGTGGCAGCCGAAGGTCAGCTCGTGCGAGGACGTCGGCTACGCGGGCGGCGAGCAGCTGGTCGCGGTCCGCAAGTGCGGTGACTACGGCAACGAGAAGTACGAGGTCCAGCGCCTCGACCCGAAGACGGGCACCGTCAAGTGGAGCTACAAGCTCCCCTCGGGCATCGACAACGCCAAGGTCATCTCCACCAAGCCGGTCGTCTTCGGTGTGGACTCCGGCGAGATCACCGCGTCCGGCGCGACCGACATCTTCTCGCTGGACGACAGCGGCAAGCTGCGGACGAAGATCACGCTGGAGGACGGCAAGTACGGGCACGACTGCGGTGTGAACAAGGTCCACAGCTGCAAGGCGATCGCGGTCGGCAACGACAAGCTGTACGTGCCCACCAAGCAGCACGAGGGCGACGAGAAGTACAGCCGCGTCAACGAGATCGTGTCCTTCTCGCTGGCCACCGGCAAGTCCACGAGCGACCGGGCCGACGCGGGCGACGGCTACGAGATCTGGCCGGTCCGGATGGACGGCACCGACATCATCGCGTACAAGAACGGCCCCTACGACAAGGGTTCCCAGGTCGTCTCCATCGACGGCAAGTCCTTCAAGGAGACCAAGCTCCTGGAGACCCCGGCCACCGACCAGGTCCGCAGCGCGATCAGCGGAATGGTGCCCAAGTCCTCGGAGATGCTGTACACGGCCGGCCGGCTCTTCATGGCCGAGGACCTGGTCAGCGCCCCGTACTCGAAGGACGAGAAGGACTACACGGCGATCGGGTTCGGCGCCGAGTAGCCCGTGCGACGCTCCCGCGCTCCACGCGACGCCCCCGCCGCCCGCTTCCCGGGCGGCGGGGGCGTCGCGCTGTACTGCCGAAAGGACAGCGGGACAGGGAGGAGTGGGGGCACGGGGGCAGAAGGACAGCGAGACGGCCGGGAAATGGTCCAAGGGCGATACAGGGTGGTCAAACAGTGGTCCGGGTCAGGCTTGTTCGCTGCGGAGTGTGGCAAGTTGCCCCCCTGCGCTCGACGGAGACCCATGATCAAAGGAGACTTCCGGGTGTATACCCGTGTGTCGGGGCGGGGAGGTTGTCTCCCGCGCGCCGTTCCGCGAATGAGATGAATCTTGACATTACGGGGCACTTCTCTCCACTGGGGGGAGCGCAACGTCGAACAAGCGTGTAGCTTCCGGGGGATGGAGAGCCGGGGGGCTCCTATCCATGGGGTACCAGTAGGGATCCTGGGGGGACTGGGGGGTTGGGCTCGATGGGAGTGCGGCTCATGGTGGTCGACGACCACCGACTGCTCGCCGAGGCGCTCGCCTCGGCCTTGAAACTGCGCGGGCACCGTGTGCTGGCCGCGGCCGCGCCCGCCGCGGGAGCGGCGGAGCTGGTGATCACCAGGGCGCCCGAGGTGTGCCTGATCGGTACGGCCACGCCTGCCGAACCGGGCATCTTCGATCCGGTGGTGAAGATCAAACGGGAGCGGCCGCAGGTCGCGGTGCTGGTCCTCGGGCCGGTGCCCAACCCGCGCGGCATCGCCGCCGCGTTCGCCGCCGGCGCCTCCGGTTACGTACGGCACGACGAGCGCATAGAGGGCGTCGAACGCGCCATCATGAAGGCCCGCGCGGGGGAGGCCGCGGTGGCGCCGCAGCTCCTCCAGGGCGCCTTCAGCGAACTGCTCAACCCGGCCGCGCAGCCCGACGACGAGGGTCAGCGGCTGCTCCAGATGCTGACGCCCCGCGAGGTGGAGGTGCTGGTGCGGGTGGCCGACGGCGAGGACACGCGGCTCATCGCGGCCGGCATGGGCATAGCGCCGAGCACCGCCCGCACGCACGTACAGCGGGTCCTGATGAAGCTGGGCGTGGGCTCCCGCCTGGAGGCCGCAGCCCTGGCGGCCCGCACGGGCCTACTGGACCGAGCGGGCCCACTGACCCACCACACACCGGCGAGCCAGACCCCGGACATCTGAGACCTCGATAGGGGCAACCCCCGTCAGGGGCGCGGGGAACGGCGCGCCCGGCCCCCATCGGCCGGCAGGCGACGAGCGCGTTTAGGGCGCGGGGAACGGCGCCACCAGCCCTCACCGGCCGGCGGGCGGCGAGCGTTTTCAGGGGCGCGGGGAACGGCGCGCCAAGCCCCCATCGGCCGGCGGGCGGCGAGCGTTTTTAGGGGTGCGGGGAACGGCGCCACCAGCCCCCACCGGCCCGCGGTGAACGAACCCCCGGAGGGGGAGGGGGGCTCAGGCCCGTCGGCCGTCACACCTTCGTGGGTCCCTCCGCAGAGGATTCGTCCGGCACAGGCGGAGCCGCAGGCCGCAGCCACAGCCAGGCCAGGAAGAACAGGCCCAGGGCCAGCATCCCCAACCCCGTCCAGAGGTTGATGTTCACCCCCTCCGCCTTGTCGATGTCCGCATCGGACGCGGTGATCCCGGCGATCGTCACGATGATCCCGTAGACCACGAAGAGGCCGCCGATGATGCGGCGGATGTCGAAGAGCCGGGCCGCGGTGGCCGACTTTCCCTGCAGTTCGGTGACTTCGCGATGGACGTCACGCTCGGAGTGGTCGCTCATGGGCTGTCGATCCTTCGGTGACGGTGACGGTGATCAGAACGAGAACGGGATGTAGCAGGCGGCGGCCAGGACGACGGCCCCCCAGCCGAGCAGCGCCGGCCTGCGGTACCAGGCGTCGTCGCCCGACCCGGCCGGCTCCTCCATGCCGGGGGAGCTGGTCCCGTACACGAGCCCCCGCAGCTCCTCCTCCGGCTTCGGCGCGGTGAAGAGGGAGACGGCGAACATCACGACCGCGCCCGCCACGAACCCGGCGATCGCGGAGACGAAGTTGGCGCCCTGGTCGGAGGGGATGCCGATGATGTCCTGCTTGTAGAGGACGAAGTAGTTGACCATCGCGGCCGTCGTGCCGGCCAGCAGCCCCCAGAAGCCGGATTTCATGGACGCGCGCTTCCAGAACATGCCGACGATGAAGACGACGAACATCGGCACGTTGAAGAAGGAGAACAGCGTCTGGAGGTAGCTCATGATGTTCGAGAAGGACGAGGCGAGGAACGCCGTGCCGATCGACGCCAGTACCCCGACCGCCGTGATGAGGCGGCCGAAGCGCACGTAGTACGCGTCCTCCTCGTCGCGCTTCACGTACCTGCCCCAGATGTCGTTCGTGAAGACGGTGTTGAAGGACGAGATGTTGGCCGCCATGCCCGCCATGAACGCCGCGAGCAGGCCCGTCACCGCGATGCCGAGGACGCCGTTGGGGAGCAGGTCCTCCATCAGGTACGGGATCGCGTCGTTGTACTGGAGGTCGGAACCGGATGTTCCGATCTTCGGTACGAGCACCGCCGCGACGAGCCCGGGGATCATCACCAGGAACACGATGAAGATCTTCGGGAACGCGGCGATGAGCGGGGTGCGCTGGGCCGCGGACAGGTTCTTCGCGGACAGGGCGCGCTGCACCTCGGCGAAGTTGGTCGTCCAGTAGCCGAAGGACAGCACGAAGCCGAGGCCGAGCACGATGGTCAGCCAGTTCGCGCCGAGCGGGTTGTCGCTGCCGATGCCGGTGCCGCCCCACGCGGTGGTGAAGTCACCGCCGTGGCTCGCCGTGAGGGAGTCGGTCAGACCGTCCCAGCCGCCGACCTTCTTCAGGCCGAGCAGCGTGAGCGGGATGAGCGCGGCGAGGATGACGAAGAACTGCAGCACCTCGTTGTAGATCGCCGACGACAGACCGCCGAGGGTGATGTACGCGAGCACGAAGGCGCCCGCGACGACGATCGACACCCACTCCGGCCAGCCGAGCAGCGCCTCGACGACGATGGCGAGCGCGTAGAGGTTGACGCCCGCGATGAGGACCGCGGCGAACGCGAACAGCACGGAGCTGAGCAGATGCGCGCCCCGGTCGAAGCGCAGCAGCAGGAACTCAGGGACGGACCTGACCTTCGAGCCGTAGTAGAAGGGCATCATCACCAGGCCCAGGAAGACCATGGCGGGGATGGCGCCGATCCAGTACCAGTGCACGGTGTAGACGCCGTACTGGGCGCTGTTGGCGGCCATGCCGAGGATCTCGGTCGCGCCGAGGTTGGCGGCGACGAAGGCGAGTCCGGTGACCCAGGCGGGCAGCGAACGCCCGGAGAGGAAGAAGTCGAGGCTGGTCTTCACCGAGCGGCGGGCGGCGAAGCCGATGCCGAGCACGACGACGAAGTAGATCGCCAGGATCGTGTAGTCGAGCCAGTTGGTCGGGAGCCGCAGCTCCGCGGCCAGGGGGGTGGCCAGGTCCAGGGCCGGGCCAGGGGCCAGGTCCGGGTATGTGGGGGTCTGCATCCTGCTCTCACTTCGTCTTGGTGTTCTTTGTTCGGTTGTGGTGCTGACTTACGTGGGGGTTTGTGGTTTGATGTGTTTGATTCTGTTTATTGGTTTGATCGGGTTAGGGATGGGGAGTCCGGCGTGAAGAAGACCTCGACCCGGCTGGCCGACGGTCGTGAGCTCATCTACTACGACTCGCGCGACGACACCGTGCGCGACGCGGTGGACCGGCGCCCGCTCGACCGGACGGTCACCACTTCGGAGGTACGGCGCGACCCGCTGCTCGGTGACGCGGTGGCCATCGCCTCGCACCGCCAGGGCCGCATCTACCACCCGCCGGCCGACGAGTGCCCGCTGTGCCCGTCCGAGGGCGACCGGCTGAGCGAGATCCCGGACTCGTCGTACGACGTCGCGGTGTTCGAGAACCGCTTCCCCTCGCTGGCCGGGGACTCCGGGCGGTGCGAGGTCGTCTGCTTCACCTCGAACCACGACGCGTCCTTCGCCGATCTGACCGAGGAGCAGGCGGCCCTGGTCCTGGAGGCGTGGACCGACCGCACGGCGGAGCTGTCCCATCTCCCCGCCGTGGAACAGGTGTTCTGTTTCGAGAACCGCGGCGCCGAGATCGGCGTGACGCTCGGACACCCGCACGGGCAGATCTACGCGTACCCCTTCACGACCCCTCGTACGGCCCTGATGCTCCGCTCGCTGGCGGCGCACAAGGAGGCGACCGGCGGGGAGAACCTCTTCGACGCCGTGCTGGAGCGCGAACTCGCCGACGAGCGGGTCGTCCTGGAGACCGAGCACTGGGTGGCCTTCGTGCCGTTCTCGGCGCACTGGCCCTACGAGGTGCACCTGTATCCGCGCCGCCGCGTGCCCGATCTGCTGGGTCTGGACGAGGGCGCGCGCACAGAGTTCCCCCAGGTCTATCTGGAACTGTTGAGGCGCTTCGACCGGATCTTCGGCGAAGGTGAGCCTCCGACGCCGTACATCTCGGCCTGGCACCAGGCGCCGTTCGGCACGCTGGAGGAGTTCGACGGTGTGGTGCGCGAGGACTTCGCGCTCCACCTTGAGCTTTTCACCATCCGCCGCACTTCCGGCAAGCTGAAGTTCCTCGCGGGTTCCGAGTCCGGCATGAACGTGTTCATCAACGACGTGCCGCCGGAGACCGCGGCCCAGCGACTGCGAGAGGTAGCGAGTTCATGAGTGGGAAGTACCTGGTCACCGGCGGTGCGGGCTATGTGGGAAGCGTGGTCGCCCGGCACCTGCTGGAGGCGGGCCACGAGGTGACCGTCCTCGACAACCTCTCCACCGGCTTCCGCGAAGGCGTCCCGGCCGGGGCCGCCTTCGTCGAGGGCGACATCCGCGACGCCGCAGAGTGGCTGGACCCCTCGTACGACGCGGTGCTGCACTTCGCCGCGTTCTCGCAGGTCGGCGAGTCGGTCGTGAAGCCCGAGAAGTACTGGGACAACAACGTCGGCGGCACGATGGCCCTGCTCGGCGCCATGCGCGAGACGGGCGTGCGCAAGCTGGTCTTCTCCTCCACGGCGGCGACGTACGGCGAGCCGGAGACCACCCCGATCACCGAGTCCGCGCCGACGCTGCCCACCAACCCCTACGGCGCCTCGAAGCTGGCCGTCGACCACATGATCACGGGCGAGGCCGCCGCGCACGGGCTGGCCGCCGTCTCGCTGCGCTACTTCAACGTGGCGGGCGCGTACGGCAGCAGCGGTGAGCGGCACGACCCCGAGTCGCACCTCATCCCGCTCGTCCTCCAGGTCGCCCAGGGCCATCGCGACGCCATCTCCGTCTACGGTGACGACTACCCGACGCCCGACGGCACCTGCGTCCGCGACTACATCCACGTCGCCGACCTCGCGGAGGCGCACCTGCTGGCGGTCGCCGCCGCGCAGCCCGGTGAGCACCTGATCTGCAACCTCGGCAACGGAAACGGCTTCTCGGTCCGCGAGGTGATCGAGACCGTCCGCAAGGTGACCGGACACCCGATCCCCGAGGTCGCGGCCCCGCGCCGGGCCGGCGACCCGGCGATCCTCGTCGCGTCCGCCGCCGCGGCCCGCGACCGGCTCGGCTGGAACCCGTCCCGCGCGGATCTCGCGGGAATCGTCGCGGACGCGTGGGAGTTCGCGCAGAACAACGCGAAGGCGGAGGGGCACTAGTGGGGGCACAGGAAGCGGTTCAGCAGGTTCGCGGCGGCTTCGAGAAGCTGTACGGGACGCCTCCCGAGGGGATCTGGGCGGCGCCCGGCCGGGTCAACCTGATCGGCGAGTACACCGACTTCAACGAGGGCTTCGTCATGCCCCTCGCGCTGCCGCACACCGCGGTGGCCGCGGTCTCGCGCCGCGACGACGGGGTGCTGCGCCTCCACTCGGCCGACATCGAGGGCCCGGTCGTCGAACTGCACGTCGACGCACTGGCCCCGCTGACGAACACCAGCTGGGCGGCCTACCCCGCCGGTGTCGTGTGGGTCCTGCGCGAAGCCGGGCACGCGATCACCGGCGCGCACATCCACCTCGCCTCGACGGTCCCGACGGGCGCCGGCCTGTCCTCGTCGGCGGCGCTTGAGGTCGTCACGGCCCTGGCCCTGAACGACCTGTACGAACTCGGCCTCACCGGGCCCGAACTGGCCCGCGTCGCCCAGCGCGCCGAGAACGACTTCGTCGGCGTGCCCTGCGGGGTCATGGACCAGACCGCGTCCGCCTGCTGCACGGAGGGCAACGCCCTCCACCTCGACTGCCGCGACCTGTCGATCCGGCAGGTCCCCTTCGACCTCCCCGCTCAGGGACTCCAGCTCCTCGTCGTCGACAGCCGCGTCAAGCACGCGCTGGGCGACGGGGCGTACGCGGAGCGGCGGGAGGGCTGCGAGGAGGGCGCGCGGCAGTTGGGCGTCCCCTTCCTGCGGGACCTCGCGTACGAGGACCTCGACGCGGCGCTCGCCCGGCTCTCGGACGAGCGGGTGCGCCGCTACGTACGCCATGTGGTGTCGGACGACCACCGGGTGGAGGAGGTCATCGCGCTCCTCGACGCGGGGGACATCCGGGGCATCGGCCCCGTCCTGACGGCCGGCCACGAGTCGCTCCGCGACGACCTCCGCATCTCCTGCCCGGAACTCGACCTCGCCGTCGCCACGGCGAACCAGGCCGGGGCGCTGGGGGCGCGGATGACGGGCGGCGGGTTCGGCGGCTCGGCGGTCGTGCTGGTCGAGGCGGCGGACGCGGACACGGTCACGAAGGCCGTGGAGGAGGCGTTCGCGGCTGCGGGTTACACGGCGCCGCGGGTGTTCCCGGCGGTGCCGTCGGAGGGGGCGCGGCGGGTGGGCTGACGGGTTTTTTCGCCCCCGCCGCCCCTACCCTTCCCGTCACTGTGTCCTCAAACGCCGGACGGGCTGAGAGC